>PGXB01000033.1 GCA_002838945.1 candidate division Zixibacteria bacterium HGW-Zixibacteria-1 | reverse complement strand
CGCCGTCATTCGAGCCTGGGTTTTAAAAATCCAGTTGACTTCGAACGGGCGGCTACCCTATCTTAACTATGTGTCCATTTTTTTAGGGGAAGACCAGATAGTGATGACCGACTGATGGCCACCGGATATTTTTCTGGCCTGATAAGGATGCGATTGGAGAGAATTTGCGCTATTTCTTCTTCCGGCCTTTGGCGGCGATTTTGCGCGCGCCACTGCCTTTCTTTCGATTTTTCGCCTTTTTCATTTCCTCGGCGAAAAGCTTCTCCAGGGTATAGCTGGAGGGAATAAAATCGAGAAGCCCCCGGGCAAAAATATCATCGACGCTTTCTATAAAAACAAATCTGGTCTTTTTCAGAATGTCCGACGGCAAATCTTTCAGGTCCTTCTTGTTTTCCTTCGGAATAAAAACCGTGGGGATACCGGCCCGATATGCCGCCGATACTTTTTCGATTAACCCGCCGACCTGAAGCACTTTACCGCGCAAAGTCACTTCGCCGGTCATGGCAATTTCATTGCGAATGGGACGTTCGGCCATCACCGAAGCGATGACCAGCGAAACGGCCACGCCCGCCGAGGGCCCATCTTTGGGAATGGCCCCGGACGGGAAATGAATATGGATGTCGAAATTGTCGAAATCATTGTGGTCGATACCAAGAACATCAGCCTTTGAGCGAACATAGCTGTGCGCCGCCTGGATCGATTCTTTCATCACGTCGCCCAGCGATCCGGTGGTTATCACCTCACCGCTCCCCTTCATGCGTAACCCCTCGATGATCATCAGGTCACCGCCCTGTCCGGTCCAGGCCAGACCGATGGCAACGCCGATTTCGGGTGTGTCTCCCGGCTTTTCCAGAGTGTACTGAGATGTCCCGAGGAAAGAACCGACGGTTTTTTCGTTCACCATCCAGATCTTTTTAACACCTGACGCTTTTTCCTTGGCCACATGACGGCAGATGATTTCAATCTGTCGTTTAAGGTGAAGCAGTCCCGCTTCAAGAGTGTAATTCCGTATGATTTTCTGCAAACCCTTATCGCTGAAAACTATATCCTTTGCGCAAAGGCCGTGATTTTTTAAGACCGACGGAATAATATACTTGAGAGCAATATGTATCTTTTCCTTCTCAATATACCCGGGCAGTTCGATAACCTCAAAACGATGATTGAAAACCTCGGGAATATCCTCCGATGATTTAACGGCACAAATAAAGAAAACATTGCTCAGATCGATAGGGAACCCGATGTAATTATCCAGAAACCGGCAATTATATCGAGGATCAATGGCCTCCAGCAGTGTCATCGCCAGAACCGTCGCCGAGTCCCCGCCCAGATGATCAATGTCTTCAACTAAAACTACCGGATCGGAAGTGCCGGCATTGTGTAATGTTCGAATTATAACCCCCGGCATGGCGCCAAGATATGTCCGGACCGAGCCCTTGATATCATAAACTTTGGTCAGGCCGCCAATCGACACCCGAATAAATTCCTTGCCCATCGCTTTGGCTATGGCCTTGGCCAGTGAAGCTTTGCCGGTTCCCGGAACACCGGCCAGACAAAGAATCGAGTTGATACTTTTATTCCCGGTCAGTTTCCGAATGGCGATTCGCTCAAGTATTTTTCTTTTAATTTTTTGCGATCCGAAATAGTCCTGATCAATGTGCCGCTCTATCCTCTTCAAATCCGTTCGCTTCTTGCTGTTAGTATTCCATGGGATCGACAATAACCATTCAATATACTGCCGGGTGGCGCCATATTCGACCGAAGCATCGGACAATTGCTCGAGCCGATCGATTTCCATAAAACAGCGCTCCCGAACCTCTTTTGTCAGGTCCTTCTCGGCTTCGACCCGACGTCTTAATTCATTCAAAAGATGCTCGGAAATAGCCTTTGCAGTATTATTGCGATTAATTCCTGATTTCACAAATTTCTCCACGGGTGTCATCTATTGGCAATAACAGCCGTTCTAAGGATTTTTTACCGACGGCCGCATAGCTGGCTATGTCATTATAATTTAGCAGCTTACCTGGCACAGTCGACCCAAAATAAAAAATCCCGGCCTTCGCCGGAAAGTCTGGAAGTATCCGTTCCGGTGCAATATTTCTCGGCGGGGTATGCGGCTTCCTTTTCACGGTCATTGCTTCCTTTTTATCTCGTATCGGCTTTCGGCTAAATTTACTAAACCGGGCCGATAATCATTTTGAGCGCTATCTCTACTTATTTAAACCGCATACCCCGGCTGCTCGTTCCGCATATTTATGAGGCCGCGCGAAGGGCCAGCTGGTCGGCCATCTTGCGCAACTCGAAGTCATAGTGATTCTTGAAGTTACTCAAATTGAGCCGTATTTTCGAGGGGTCCAGCGAAAGACGATAATATCCCAGCCGATTGTTCTCAAAAATCGACCAGGAAACGCCCCCCGCTTTCAATTCCTGTTTCAGTCGATACAGATAACGGGCCTGATTGAAACCGGATTCGATATCATCCTTGTAAACCCAGCCGTCGCGATCGACAAGCCTCGAGAATGCCAGTTTGGCCAGATATTTGAATGATTTGCCGGTCAACCGGACCGGGAAACCATCAATCTTGACCAGATACCTTTCCTTTTCATATCCGCCGTCAAGCTCAATCAGTGACGGATTGAAAATGGTATCAACCTGATGATGTGCAAAACTCCTGCTCATTTTATCCTCCTCTTGCATGGATTTTATCATGTCGATAAGTTCATCTGCCTTCTTTTCTGATTTCAGGATTTTCCCCAGATACTCCGCTCCCGCTTCATGCAACCCGCGAACGGAAATAATATCATTTTCATACAGGCATCGATAATGCCCTCGATGGAGCCGGTCGCCGGCCAGGTAGTACAACTCGTGCATCGCGCCATGAATACCGAACTGCACGCGGAAGACAAGCTCATCAAGCCGGCCGGAGAGACCGCCATTACAGCCGGACGCATCCGCCATACGTCCCAGAGAAGCCAGCAGCCAGGCGGCCGTCTCGGCCAGCTTGATAATCTGCCCATGACGAAGCTGGTAGCGCTGCTCCAGTTGATTGACTTCAATACCGCCGGCCCATTCCGAGAGAAGCAGTACTGCCTTCAGAACCGACGCCTTCTTGAAATCAAGCGGCTCGCGGCCGAGTTCGGATTCAATCAATTTGTTTATCTCACCCACATATTCATCGAATTGCTGGTGGAGCAGTTTTTCATAAACCCGCCCGCGATATTCCCGCCCATCCAGACCACCCAGCGATATATCAAAATCAGCCGCACTCAGGGCCAGAAACAGCCAGCCAACGTCGGAAACGGGAGACATCCGTGACAAAAACTGCATGTAATGTTCCGCCGAAGCAATAGAAAGCCCCGACTCGGCCACCGCCTTCCCCAGCGGTGTTGTTTCCAGCGACGACCGGATGAAACGGCCGGCTATCAACAGATCAAGAATCTCATCCAACTGCTGCCGCTCAATGATACCTCCCTGCCGGCAGTGGAATAAACATGACAGGCTGTTTTCAAGTAACGTCCGATCGCGGCCAAATCCGGACACAATAAGATCGAGAACGATATCGGGCAAAGCGGATGGTTGCAATGCCGAACATGGCCGGTTTCCTTTGGCGCCGTCGATATATTCATTCCAGAGAACATCACCTTCAAAATCGGACCCGGCCACGACCACCGCCCGCCCCGGTTTCTGCTCCGGCTTCAAACCGAAACGTCCGGCCCGCCCGGAGATACTCTGAAACTCAGCGGCACTGATCGGCACCAGCGTCGGCCCGGAACCATACTGCCCCGATGAGTACTTCATCGTTTCCAGCAGTACTGTCTCCGCCGGAAGATTCACCCCCATGGCCAAAGTCGTGGTCGTGAAAATTGCTTTGATTTCGCCCTTTCTGTATCCCGCTTCTATCGCCGACCGCTGATGGGCGGTCAGGTCGGAATTATGAAAGGCCACGCCATGCGAAAGCACCTGCCGCAGACTTCGCGTCAGGCAGCTTGATTCTTCATCCTCAAGCTCACCCGCCGTCTCCTTCGCGGCATCCCATTTAACAGCCGCCGCCAGCCGGCGCGCCGCCTTGATCGTATCCCGCCGCGATTTCAGAAAAACCAGCTTCTGACCATCATCCGATTTGAGAAAATCAATCAGGCTCTCATCCGGGCAGTCGCCGCCTTTCAGATCTATTTCATCCTGCCCCTCGAGGCCACTGTTGAATGAGCGATATTTGAATGAGCCGTCCACCGCCACCCCCAGAAGCAGATCAACCGGGCGCACCGTCTCCCTGATAACCCGGCAACCCAGCCAATCGGCCAGATCGCTTTCATTATCGAGTGCCGCCGACAAGGCCACAATACGCGGATTGTATCCCGAACCAAGAATCTTAACCAGCGCCAGTTCCAGTTCCGGACCGCGTTCCGGCTCGGATATCATCTGCACCTCATCGACAATGACCAGACCGATCTGCCGGACAATATCGAGATTGGCCGTCAAGGCACGGTTGAATTTCTCATATATGGCAATGGCCAGGTCGAACTTGCCGCCCTGAAAAGCGGCATCGTTTTCGGGATGATCGCCGGTAACAATCAGTGTCCGGATACCGAGCGAATGGTAACACTCCCGGAAATACCGATACTTTTCCTCGGCAATCGATTTCAGCGGCACCATCATCACCGCCTTGCGCCGTTTAACCAGCGCTTCGATCGCCGCCATTTCACCGCAGAATGATTTACCCGCTGATGTCGGTGCCGAGATGAATAAATTCTCCGGGTGATCCTCATCATGCAGACCGAGCAGGCCGTTTTTGACGGCCCGCTCCTGAAGCGGCAGAAGGTATTCCCCCTGTCGTGCTTTCCAGGCATCGATTATTGATTGCGGCATACCAAACCTGAGTAAATCATTTAACTTCATCTCCTCCCCCTTTAGCATGGGGCCGGAAAGATATCCAAATCAGCCGCATCCGCCATAACCGCAGGATGGGCAACTGAAACAGGCGCCAAGGCGCACCAGGCCCACCCCGCAATCGGGACAGGCATGGCCAACAGCCATGGCTGATTTGTCTTCTTCCGGCCGGTTATAACTGAATTCATCACTTTCGAAATCAGCAGCCGGGACCCCTAAAGAGACAAAGCGGGTGTTGTCATCTATCATCAGTCTATTCTCCTTTGTCTGATTATTTTCGGCTCCTATTATATATACTGCACAAATGTGCAGTTGTCAAGCCGCTTTTTTCGATTTTTTAAACTTTCTTAAGGGTGGGCTATATATGGAAATATTGGGCTAATCGTACGCAATATATAGATTTATAAATTAATAAAAAGGGCCGCTAAAAACAGCGGCCCGACTAATGAGAGAGAGAAAAACATGCTATTTAAGCATAATCATCTTTTTCGAGTCAACGAATTCCCCCGCCTTGATTCGATACAGGTAGATGCCGGAACCGACTTCGACACCATTATCATCTTTGCCGTCCCAGGACACCCGATATGTCCCGGCCTCATTTGAACCGGAGAAATTCCGTACCTTCCGCCCGGCGATATTGAAAATATCAAGGTTCCATTCGGCCTGCTCAGGCAGATCAAAATTAATCTGCGTACTCATATTGAATGGGTTGGGATAGTTGTTATATAACTTGTAAATAGTCGGCAAAGCGGGCGACTGGGCCTCATCAGTGCCGGTCGGTTCCAAAATAACACAATCAAGATCTACCTTGCGGCCATAGACTCCCGCAGCATCAGCTGAAATAAGCTCCGGCGCCCCTCCCGAATAATTTATCCGCAATAATTCCCGCTGACCAACGGGCAGCCCAGGATCAAACCTAATCCAAAGCTTCAGGGTATCTCCGCAAGTAGTATAACTCGGATGCCCTTCTCCCAAGCCCGACAATGGAGAAATATCCTGGATAACAGCGCCATTCAATTTATAAAGCAGATAAATTTCGCCGACCACCTCATCGAATAAGGCTCCAATCTCAACGGCGGTACCATCGTCATAAAAGCCAATCCATCCATGAAAAGGAATAAGGACTGAATCAAGGGGCAGGGCATCCCCGACTATAATTCGTATCAGATAAATAAAATCTGCAATTGTCAGCAATTGCCCGTCCATATTGATATCAGTAGCCAGAGCCTGTTTCTCTGGATCAATTGTGAAAGCATCATAATTACAACCCCTAAAATAATTACCGAATACAACTGCATCGGCAATTTCAAAGGGAGATCCGTTAAGATTTACATCCCCGCGTGCCGGTATTTCTTCCGGCATAATTATCCCGATACCCCCGCCGTAGTAATCGACAATGGGTATCGGCATGGGGGCTTCCAGATTGAACTCCACCAGGCATTCCGCCTGCGTCCCGGTATAAGTGGGAAATCCTGTCGTGATATCACTTACCTCAGAATATTGTGTGCTGTCATAGCGATAGACTTTTCGCGAATGAGCCAGACAATTAGGATAGCCAGCATAATAACCATATTTTTCGAATGACATGACATTATCGCCGCAGTCCGTCCAGAAAAAATCAATCGGTACAAAAGTCCCGGATAATTGATAATCATTCGCAATCGTAAAGTCCATAGAGAATAATGTCATGCCGTCAGGAATGTCCCTGCTTAGTGGAACATGCACTCCGTCATTAATGTTGGAGATCGCGACCGCTCGAACCAATCCTGTCGGACAATCATCACCGCAACCCACATTATCGACATAACTGTAAGTGAAATACTCCCATTGATAGTCCCCCTGCTCGTCAAACAATACCCCGGCGGATACTCCATTGAGAGTCAGGGCATTCTGATCAAATCCAATCAGAAAATTAAAACCATAAATTCTGCCGGAGCCTTTCTCCTTCACGACATCAATCGATGTCGTATGCCCCTGGAGTTGATCCATTGCGGTCTCGATATAAATCTGAAACGGCTCTTCAATATATAAATCAAACTTATGGCCGTCATACGCTGCCGCCGTGATCGAGATGAGATCAGGAACCTTGCCGGCATAATGAATTCTTAAGAGATCAGTATATTCCCCGGCCGAGATGCTTCCGTTTCCGAGATCATAGACGAGAATTTTGAGCGTATCAAAACATATATTATAATCCAGCGTCATTTCCTCAAGGCTCGGCCAACCCTCGACATTAAGAATAGTCGTCGTGGTGTCAAGCAGATACATCAGGTGCATTCCGCCGACGTCAGTGGAAAATGTCCCATGGATATCGATTTCATCGGGGAACTCATTGATAAGAATCTGCCCCGGATAAGTCGAATCGAACGGCTGTCCCGGCAAGGCATCGCCCTCAATTATTCTGGCCATGTAAACCAGATCTTCGATCGTCATCGTAATCCCATCCTGGTTGACATCACTGGCCGCCTTCTGTCCGTCAATATTAACGGTGAAAAGATCATAATTGCACCGCGTCATTTGATGCGCGAACAAAATCATATCAGCTATTTCATAGGGAATTCCGTTGAGATTGATATCACCAATCGCATCGACATCCCAGCCTACAATATCAATGCCGCCATTGTAAAATCTGATTAATGGAATCGGGAGCGGTTGGAAAGGATCGGCCATTTCGAAGCACCCCGATGGAGCCCCGAAATAGGTCGGGAATTGTGCCAATGTATCGGTTATCTCCTGATAATGACTTATCAAATATTTAACATACTTAAAAACTTTCTCGGATATTCCGGCCAAAACTGATTCTGAATTATCCCGATAGGAAAAGGCAATGGTATTGTCACCGCAGTCCATCCAATAAAAGCTGATAGGCAAAAAGGTTCCTATGATATTAAAAATCGACGGAACAAAAAACTTGAGGGTAAACAGCCGCATGCCATCAGGCAAACTCAGACTCAACGGATGATGTGCCCCATTATTGGTCTCGGCCAGGACGATAATTCTAATCAGGCCGGTAGGACAATCCTCAATACAATCATTATTGATTTCATATCGATAAGTTATATATTCCCACTGATAATTGCCGTCATCCCGGGTCAATTCACCGGGATCGAACCCATTGAATGTCATTTTACTTAAATCATAGCCAATCAGGAAATCAAATCCCCTTAATAATTCCGTCCCCTTTGTCTTGAACACACCGATATCATAAGACTCCCCCGGATTTATGGCACTTTTCCTTTCAATCATAAATTCAAACGGCTCCACCAACGTATCCGGCCCGAAGGCTATATATCCATTGTGAAAATCAACCGCCCGCGTGACCGTCTTCCCCCAGTCCGGATTATCACCGATAAGGCAGACATCCGGCGCGCCGTGAATGGTCGGCAACAGGGTATTATCCGTGATATACTGACCCCCGATATAGTCAGTGACCAGATTTGACACAAAAACCGTATCGCTGTCGCCGGAATAGAGAATATTATCCCCACACCCGGTCCAGTAAAACCTGACCGGATACAGCCTTCCTGCAAGCGCCGGATCCTCAATTGTATTAAATATTATGCTAACCATCGGCCTGGCATTGGGCAAATATAGGCTCGACGGGGTTGCATCATTATCCGCCAGATCAGCCACCGCCTTGATGCGGACAATTCCTGATAGTGAATCGGGTCTGGATGGATCCGGCGGTAACAGCCGATAGTCGAAATACTCCCAACCATTACTCTCATAAAACGGCCCGGGGAGAACATCAGCGATGCTCAGAACGGAAGCATCAAAAGCGATTCTTAATTCAAATTCCGAAACCTGAACATCGTCTCCAAGCGGATAAATATTGAGTCCGGCCATATCGCCGGGGACAATATTTGTCCTGTATGCGATTTTCAGTTCGACCAATGATTCTGAGTCTATGGCAGAAGCAGAACCAATAATGACAAACATTATTATTATGAAAACGAGTGATGTTATATGGTTAAGTCGATGGATGATAGACATTTGGCATCCCTCCAAAATGTATTTCACGGCGAAAATTTCTTTAATTATAACCTACCGACGCAAATATATCTCTACCTGTCTAATATAAACAGATATCTTTCTTTGTCAATCATTATATGGTGGATCAGGTCATAATGAGTTGCAATCCGCACATGAATAGTCCATGATATAAAAAGACGCCGCTGCCCGCCGAAACGGAACAGCGACGCCCGACCAATCCCCCGCCAGAAGTCGGTCGCAATTTATTTATTCAATATGAATTCCACCTTATATGTTACCCATGCCGGGACCGGATAACCATTCTGCACCGCCGGTTTGTACTTGCAGCTAAATGCGGCAGCAACCGCCGCCTCATCGAACCCGGCTTTTGACCCGGAAAACTTAAATACAACCGCTTTAATCACATTTCCCTTTTTATCCACCAGCGCCTTGATCCAGACTGACGCCTCCATCCCGGCCTGCCTGGCCAGCCTTGGATAATCAGGAACAGCTTCATAAATCATTTCCGGCAGGTGCTGATATGGCACCCAATCATTGATTTCCGGATATTCAACAACAGGTTGATCCGGTATATCTATCACAATGTTTCCTGATCCGTTTCCGATATCAGGAATCGAGTCCGAATTTATCATCGCAAGCTGATCTCCCGTGGCAATCGAGACATCATCATCAATCATAGCATCATCCGCTACCGGGACCGGAATGCCTACTCGACTGCTGATTGCTGGGGCATTTCCCGGAAGTGTTGGTATGAGGGGCCTGATAATTGTGGGTGGTGGTACTATGGTAACAGACACCGTATCCACATGTCGATTCGGGTCGATAACGATAATATCGCCGGCTGATGTCCCAAGAAGCGCTGCACCGATTCCGGCCAGTGCTATGGCCGCTATCACAATTGTCCCCAGCAGCATATTGCGCTGGTAGTACAATTTCAGTTCCATCGCCCCATAAGGATTCACATTTGTTCTAACCATGCTACTCACCTCCCTTCCCGGCCGCCGCCAGTGCTTCGGTCGCAATTCTGTCATCGGTGCCCACCCAATCGTCGATGGCATAACGATATGAAAAACGCTCCTCCTTCGTCAGGTTCTCCAGCGCCTTGCCGAGCTCGGCCGCCATCTGCATGTTCCAGTCTCGCTCCATATAGTCGATTTCATCGAGAACATCGACCATGGCGTTGTACCTGGCCGCGGGATGTATTTTTATCAGTGTACTAAGATTGTCAATCCGACGATTAACATCCCGGAGAACCGAGCGAAGCGCATCGGAATCAACCATATATGCACCCGGGCCATCTTTGCCGCGAACGGATGGAATAAGCTTCGGAAGATTCTCGGCCGGGTCGCCGACATTCCAGAAGAAGCGGTTGTCGGCGTCAATTCGTATCGTCAGCAATCGTGACCATCGGACTATCGGCGGATCGGGGGAGACTTCCGGTACATTTATTTCCATGGCCTGCGGCATCATAAAAGCCGTCGTCACCATATAGAATATCAGGAGCAGCATGACAATATCGACCATGGCGGTCATGTCGGTCCGGGCGGGGATCCTTCTTTTTTTGCGGCTTCGACGGCCCGATTTGGGCCCGGCCTGCCTTTTAATCGGTTCACCGGACATAATACACCCTCCTCCTTACGGATATAAACCTCGATAGCCGGCTGTGAATTGGTGTCCCTTGGCAGCGGGGGAAGCGATGGAAAACACCAGCCTCTGTTTAATCGACGTATACGATTGCCGTCTTGTTCATTCAAAAATATTACCTTCAACGGGAATACCGATAAAGACCGGGTTTCTTCCCAAAAATATTTTAATTATGGATGGGAAAGTCAGGATGGCATGAAAACAGAAATAAATAAGGCACACCCTGTGTGAGGGTGTGCCTCGAAATTATCGAACCCTGAGGCCCTAGTTGGCGTTGGTCAGCGTAAATTCGACCTGATACGCCACCCAGATAGGTACCGGTCGTCCGTTTTGAATCGCCGGTTTGTACTTGCATTTAAAAGCTGCGGCCACCGCGGCTTCATCAAAGCCGGCCTTGGAGCCGGATGACTTAAAGATAACGGCTTTCTTAACTTCGCCGTTTTTGTCAACCAGCGCCTTCACCCAGACGATCGCTTCCATACCGGCCTGTTTGGCCAGTCTCGGATACTCCGGCGTATGCTCATAAATCATCTCGGCCGGGACTTCGACCGGAACGAACTCGTTGATATCGGGCATATATTCCTCATCGGGAATATCAACCACGATCTGCCCGCCGGCGTCATCCTGCTGCTGAGAAATATCAGGTGCCACGATATCGGCCAGTTCTTCACGGGAGGCAATGACGAGATCATCATCGATCACCTCATCATCAGCCACCGGCTTGGGAATACCAACCTTCGGGGCGGCCCGATTGGGCTGTGCCACCTGGACCTGCGGCTTGGGCTTTGAAATAGTCGGCGGCGGTCCCAGATCGGCCACCGTTTTGATAATCGTGACCTGCATTGGGATATCATCATCACTCGACGTCAGCACCTTGTAAAGCAGTGCCCCGCCGACAATGACCACCACCAGCGCCAGACAAATCATCGTCCCCATGAACATATTGCGCTGATACCTGGCCTTTAATTCATAGGCGCCATAACCGCCGTATAATCCCGAAAAAGCGCGTGCCATACTATTCACCTCCTCCTGTCGCAAGGGCATTCATGGCATAATCGACGATACGGTCGTCCGTATCTTCCCACTTGCCCATCGCATAACGGTAGGAGAATTTCTGCTCTTTGTACTCAGGCTTATCCAAATCCTCGACCTTGATTCCAAGCTCCTTGGCCTTGGCGGCATTCCATGATCTTTCCAAAAGATCGATTTCATCAAGAATGTCCACCATCGAGCTGTACTTGGCATCTTCGCGAATCAAAATCAGTGTATTCAATTTCTCAATATCGTAATTCAGATTTTTCAACAGCAACCTCAATGAATCGGGATCAACCAGATAACCCAGAGTGTCATCAGCCGGCCGGATCGAAGGCAAAAGCTGCGGCAGGTTCTTGGCCGGGTCGCCGATGTTCCACAAGAAATGATTTTCCCCGTCAATCCTGATTGTCAGAAGCCGCGACTCCTTGACTTCCACCGTCTCGGTTTGCTCTTCCGGCGGGAGGTTGATTTCCATCGCCTGAGGCATCGAAAAAACCGTGGTAACCATATAGAAAATCAACAGCAACATGACGATATCGACCATCGGGGTCATATCTATTCTGATGTGAATACGGCGCTTGGGACGACGACCACCCTTACCCTTCCCTTTACCTCTACTGGATTCTGCTACTGCACCACCAGACATTTATATCACTCCTTTCAAAGGGGTCATCATGTTCCCGCCTGTTCTTCCAACATGGCCTGTTCCATTTCATTATCAGTAATAATCAGAAATCGCGTCAAGGCATTATCTCTCATGGATTCCATGATTTTATCCATAACACCATAGCTGGCATCACGATCCGCTTTAATCACGACCAGCGCCCTCAAATTCTTCGAGCGCGCCCAGTTGATTTTGTTAGAGACATCATAGATATCCGTTTCGGCATACTTCCGGACGGTTGTCAGCAATTTCTGCCCCTCAATGACAACCTCTTCCTTCTGTAAGAAATCTACGAAAATCGAATCATCTTTCGTAACGGTAATATTGATAATGTCTTTATCCGGCAATTCGATCTGCGAATGCGATTGAGGCAGCGTAACCTTCTTTGCCTCCGGCGGTTTAAAGCTGGTGGTCGTCATGTAGAAGATAAGCAGGAGGATGGTAATGTCCACCATAGGCGTCATATCCAGCACAACACTGATACGCCTTTTTTTCTTAATCGCCATAAGTTACTTACCTACTTTGTCTTTGAACAGTTGAAGGACCTCATAGGTCGCTTCATCCGTCGTATAGTTAAAGGAATCCACCTTATTAACAAAAAAGTTGTAGAAAAATATTCCCAAAATACCGGATACGAGACCGCCGGCCGTATTGACCAGAGCCTCGGAAATACCAACCGCCAGCTGCTGGGCATCAATAACACCGCCCTCAACATTACCGGTCGCGGCAAAGGCACGAATCATACCGATGGTCGTTCCCAGAAGGCCGACCATGGTGGCAATCGAGGCAATTGTCGAAAGAGCAATCAGGTTTCTTTCAAGAAGCGGGCCCTCGAGAGCATTGGCTTCCTCAATCGCGCTCTGCGTCAGTGATATCTTCTTCTCCGGATCAATAGAGCCGTCTTCTCTTATTTCACGAAACTTCTCGATACCCGCGCGGAGGACGTTGGCCGTGGTGCCCCGCTGCTTGTCACAGGCGGCCAGAGCGCCATCATAATCGTCGCTGTGAAGCATGGTGATCAGTTTCTTGAAAAATACTTGGACAGAGCTCTTGCCTTTGGCCACTCTGTAAAGGGACAAGAACCTTTCCGTTACAAAAGCCAGAAGCATAAGCAACATTGTTATCAAAGCAACCACCAGCGGCCCGCCCTGGTAAACCGAATGGGCAATAGTTCCCGCCGGCTGCGCTCCCAATATTACACCCCAAACGACATATGCAATCGTAAAGGAAATCAGAACGTTCAGCGTGACAAATAATGTCTGTTTCACGTCTATTAATCCTCCAAAAATAGTTAGTTTTCTTAGTTTCCTAAAGCTTAAATCTCTGCCGCCTTAACAGCATTCATGATGAAACAAGCGAGAGAGATATAAAATCCATAACCCAGTATGCTCAAATACGTTCCCGGCCCATAGCTGGTCCCGATCTGCTTTATGGTTTCCGTGGAATCAAATGAATAAGATGCCCCGAAAAATGATAAGATAAGGCAAAAAAACCAGATACCGACCGGTACCCAGGCATAGGCCATGACCTTTTTCAATTTCAGGGCCTTGGTGTCCATATCACCTTTTAAGCCGTAGAGAGCATAAAGATTATATAATCCTCCACCCAGGCTGAAAATCATATAAAGCAAAAAAAGGATACCGGTAATCTTCAGAATGATTCCGGATGATAAGACATCTCCCATCAATAAAAGCGACCCGACTGCGGATGCTTTCTCGTATTCCCGGCGAAGCTCCTGACGCTTTCTCTGCGAACTGACCGAGGCAAAACCCTTATCATCTTTTACCGGCTGCGAGGCGGTGGCATCCGCAACCCGGCCGGCAACCTGGGTCCCCGTCGCTTCCGCCGAGCCGATCATTCCCGCCGCCAGGGCGGAGGAATCGGTCATCTGCATGCCGAGAGAATCGGGAAGCATTGCCTGCTCCCCAACAACCGTCGTGTCAATGCTCTCGACAACGAATTCCCTGTAACCGGAAAACCAGGGGAGGAAAAGGGATACGATCAGCACCAGAGAGGTTATTGTCAGAACGATCTTTTCATAAGAAGCGATTCGAGGAATATCAAACGTGGTCTTCTCCCGGCCGAGCATCCCGGACTCCCGTTTTGCCCTGACCTCTTTGACCAACGCTTCCTTTTCCGCTTCAGACTTAAAAAGATCCTTTATCTTACCTGGATGTACCTCAAAGCCGATATACCTAAATCTGTTATCGGGGTCGAACGCCTTATCCGGCTTCGCCCCGCTGTCTTTCTTTTCGGCCATAATTTCTCCTGATATTCAATCAATTCCTTCCAGATTAATACATGAATTTAGTCTGTTGTTCTCCTTCTATGCAAGATTTATTTCCGGGATCGCACTTAAGGCAATCCAGATACCAATCATGAGCTAATTTGAAGTCCGCCTGCGCCTCGGTCTTCTGCTTGGCATCAGTCTCGGCCAGCGCGCGGAACTGATATGTTTGCCCGATCCAGAGGATCAGGTCTATTTCGTCGCAACGAGCTGATCCGGACGCGACCTTGCAGTCAAGCGCTTTTTTAAGATAGGTCAGCGCCTTGGTGTAATTATTGGGGCAAATCCCGCCAAAGTAGGCATACCCAAGCGACTTAAGGGCATCACAGTTGCCCGGTTCCAATTCCAGGACACGCTCCAGATATTTGACGCCATTGGCGCAGTCTTTAAGCTGATAAAGGTACGTCGAGCCGAGCATATTGACCGCCTTTATCGCGGTCGGCATATTTTTCTCATTGGAACTGACATAGCCCCAGAAATCAACCGCAATCTTCTCCAGATACTCGGTGGCCAGCGCCGCCAGGTTGATTCCCTCCAGCGGATCATCCGCAGGCGCGGTTTCAAAATCCTCTTCGCCGATATCCTCTTCCTGCATCGCAGCCTGGCCGCCCTTATCAGCCAGATACAGGGCCGCCATGGCGGCATTATAATAAATCGACCAGTATTTTTCATCAGCACCGAGAGCAATGCGCTTCATGTAGTAAATAAGAGCATTGCGATAGTCCTGTATATAGTTGTATGCTACGGCCACTCCATACAAAAGACGCTCCTGCGTCGAATCGTACTCAAGAGATTTTTTGTAATATGTAATTGTGTTGTAATGATCCTTCAGGCTCTCGTAACATTCGCCCATTTTTTTATACAGATCACTGACATCGACGGAAGAGCGATAATCCTCCCCTTCCATTTTCTTAAGATGCTGGTTGTAATAAACCAGAGCCGAATCAAATTCCTGATTGCCCTGGAAGGCACGGCCGTAATAGAAATAGATATCCTTGGGCTCGACCGGTATCGATAAAACGATCCGGAAATTCTCAATCGCTTCGGAATAACCGCCGAGCACCAGATATGACATACCGGCTTCATAGAAAGCGCGGCCGTTGGTGCTGTCCGGTTTCTCCTTCGATAATTCGAAATACTTCTTGTATGAACCGATGGTGGCTCTATAATGCTCTTTGGCCTCAGCAAACTGCTTCGCCGACCGGGCCGCCTTGTAATAGATTCCCCCCGCCTTCATCCAGGCGTCGGCATGAGTGGAATCTTTGCGCAGGACCAGGTTGAGTTTGTCGAGAGCACAGGTGTAATCTTTTAATTCCAGGCAGGCTTCGGCCCAATGGAAATAAACATCCAGCGAAGCGGTATCGAGCGCAAGCGCCTTGGCGTAATTGTCAATCGCCAACGGATAAATCTGCATCTGATAGTTGACATCTCCTAAACTTACATAAAAATCCGCATTGGCCGTGTCAATGAGAAGCGCCTTACGAATTTCGCTGTCCGCACTGTTGTAATCCCCGCGAGCCATATACGATAATGCCATGCCATTATGGAACATCGCTTTTTCCATGCCCTTGGATTTCTTCAACCCGGCACTAAAATTTTTCTCGGCCTCATCCAGATCGCCCATTTGAAGCTGAATTAAAGCCAGAGCATACAATCCGGGGTAAAACTTTTTGTTCTTGGTAACCGACATCTGAAATTGCTCTTTGGCCGCTTTCAGATTCTTTTGCTCTTTGTAAATATCGCCGAGAACCAAATAATTGTATTCATAACTTGGATCGAGCTTGATTTCATTATTCAGCATCTCGATTGCACGAGTCGTATCGCCGGACATAAGAACATCGGTAATTTCCTTTTTAACCTCCTGTGCAAGCAAAAATGCGGGCAGAAGGAATAAAATCGAGATGATTACAAATGCTATCCGGTTGCCTGTTTTTTCGCCAAAGTGATCCAAATTCAACACCTCACTCACGCTTAAAATTTAATCTGGTATAATAAACCAATTCGCCCTTTTGTCAAGCTTTTTATTGAAAGCCTCTCACTCATTTCCCGACTGATCATCGTGCCTTTTATATCTTCTGTAATAATACCTCATTCTGAATAGAAAATATAGTATTAATAATATACCAATGGCCCCCTTCCCCATCGGAGAAATTCCGACTGCCGGCATAAAGAACAATACATAAAAACCAGCAATCAAAACAATAATCGCGGACAAAATGTTCACTATTTTCTGAGGCCGGGAATAATCCATATTTTATCTCCTAATGTTTATACATTTTTTCGGCCCTTATCTTTCCATCACAATCCAGAATAACATCCCAAGTTATTGAATAACAACAAACATGCCGCCGCGCCCTTTAACTGCGGCACCGATTATCCATTACAAGGCAACAAGTTACAGTCAAGAAATTTACTGCCATAAATCCCGCTTTGCCCGTCTACGCAAATCATGCGCCTCGATTTTGGAGACATTTGGGTCGCACCTCTAAGGCATTGAACGACAGACAATTACTTATTCGCTTTGCCGGCTGCGAAAGGAAGCCAATTGGGCTGAATTCGTATGTTTTTACTATTGTTGAAGCCGAATCTCAAAGCGCCGTCAAAGCCAATTGATTCCCCCTCCCGATTCACGGCCGGCGTAAATTTCAGTTTCTTCAATATATCATCAATAACCCGTCGCAACCGATCGGGTGTATAAAACTGGTATTTCGCCGAACTTACTTTCCCGAGACTGTCAATATGTACCAGAATATCAACAGAATCCCGAAAAGGAACAAGGGAACCATAGGTGTAATCCCCGGCGGGAGCGTTTATTGGATATGGGGGATTTACGACGGATCCAAGATATAAAAGCGCCTCAACCCGCGTCATTTCGAAAATGTTCCGGCCCGTTTTTGCGCTGCCGGTTGACCAAAGCACCGTAGGGTAACTGACCTGACTAAATAATCTCACCGCAATGTTCAACCTGGCCCCAAAAGGCCGTCCATGATACAATGGCGGCGAAAATTCCGAGTGCAACAGAACATTCGACAGCAGATGGGCACAATCAGAACGATTCGTAAAAATTTGGTCATAATCGATTAATGTGCCGGCCGAATCCAGCTCAATTTCAAATATTACAAAAGGATAATCAGTCTCATTAACGGTCGGAACCGGTCGGGGACAGTAATAAGAGGGAAACCTCACAATCTCCGGCAGACTGAAACCATTCAGAAGAAGAGATTTCTCCACCAGATGATTGATTAATTCACAATTCGGTTCATCAAATGGAAATCTTACAAGAAACTCCGGTCGGTTGAATACCGGCCGAAAAATAATTTCCCCCGCCAATATAAATGGCCGGCTGATTCCGTCTATCCTGGCCGGGAAAAATTGTAAACCACGCAGAGTCTTACCGATTTTATCCAAATACATCTTTTTTTTCACAGGAAAACACGAGAAAGAGTCCACCTTGCCCTCAGATGATAGATAGAATTCGACATCGAATTGCAGCGGATAAGGTGTATACAGGACAGTATCGCCGGCAGCCAGCCGAATTTCACCATCCAGCGAGGGGAATTCCACATTGAGGATAAGGGGATTCTCCGACGCCGATGCAAAAGAAAAGAGACAAATTATCAGAGAAGCGAATAAAATAACGCGGTTTCCCATATGCTGAAAATAAACCTTATCCCGTTGGCTGTCAATTATTTCTTTGCAAATCATTTTCCCGCCTGGGGAGATTTGAATTTTTGTTCTTCCGGCAAACCACTTAATTGATACACCCGGGCGGACAAAAATGACGACATTTATCCGCATTTAATTCACGCCGCGCAGGCGGCGTAAAATGGTCCCGGACTCCTCCCGATCAAAAATGAAAAATCCCATGGAGAGCGATAAAGCGGCCGTAAGAACCACTTCCGCAAAGAAGATACCCCAGGTTGACGGGCTTAACAGGCGGGTCAGCAGATAACCGCCCGCGTACGAAACAGCCAGGGCGATCGACACCGCATAGAAAAAAGAAATATAATGCTGCCTCAAATCGATACCCAGAATGGATCGGATAATAGCGGGCACGACCAGCAGGTAAATGATTACCTGGGGGATGATAGTCCCGTAGGCGATTCCGGACAGCCCGTACCGGCCAACCAGCAATACGCTCAAAACAAGGTTCAATAAACCCTCGGCAATAATAATATACAGCAGCTTGCGGTGCTTGTCGACACCATACATAACCGATGTTGCAATGGCCTGGGGAAGAAAAATCGCCGCCGGGAGGATCAGGATTTTTAGTATCACGGCCGACGTCTCATAACCCGGCCCCATCCAGAGCAAGATCAGGGAGTCGGCAAAATTCAGTGTGATACCGCCCACGATGAAAGCCAGAAAAGAGAAATATTTTATCCCTCTGGTATAAATAAATTTGATGTTGCCGGATTTATCGATCGTTTCATAATGGCTGATAATCGGTCTTAAGGGGAAAGTGACCGCATGAATAAAGGCCCTTAAATAGACAATAAAACCGGCCGCAATAGAATATTTTGTCACAGAGGCAGGATCCAAAAAATATCCGATCAGGATATTGTCGGTATTCGAAATAAAAAGCCAGGCAAAGGAAATCAGGAAACTTATAAATCCGTATTTAAGAAAATCCCGGGCGATCTCACGCGCCGCCGGCTTAAATTTGATCCTGACATTGGGGAAAAGCTTCTTTTGAAAGCCGGCTCCGAGAAGCAGCCGTACCTGACTGAAAACGAAAAAGGCCAGGGCAAACGCCACCAAACCGTATCCGCTCTTGAGAAGAATGATGATGGCCGCGGTACGAAGAACATCTTCCAAGATCATCAATCCATAAACGATATCATAACGATGAAAAGCGCCCAGCGAGTCGCCCCGGCAGATCATGACAAAACTCAGAGCGGTGTTCAATCCCATAATCAGCAGCGCCAGTCTCCCCTGGACAAGATATTGTTCGGGGATTTGCAGCCAGTCAAATACGAAAAAGGAGAGGATAAAAGTCGCCGCAATGACAATCAAACCGACTATACCGTATATAAAAAAAGCGGTACTCAGCATCGCGTTGACTTTTTCCATGTCACCAAGGCCAAGGTACTTCGAGATGAAACGCAGCAGTGCCTGCTTGATTCCAAGATCCAGGACGGTGACATAATTCAGAACGGAAATGACCAGTATCCAGACGCCATATTGCTCATTTCCCAGCGTGTGAATTATAAAGGGATTGACGAGGAAAACCAGGATAACTCTGATCGCCAGAGATGCCCAGCTGCTGAATATATTTTTCCCGAATTGTCCGATTAGACTCGACATAATTTTATTAATATAGGGAGTTCAATCATAAATAAAAATCTAATAAAATCTACCCGGCTCGTTTTCCCGTCGCTGGGATTACTGGAATAGACTATTCAGCAGGATGGTTCAGGACCGCTTTTATAAAGATAGTTGATAAGGTAAGTAACATCCAGAATATTGACAGCTCCATTGCCGTCGGCGTCGGCATTGGGAAGATCGGACGGCGCCGGGCCGCTGTGGTAAAGGTAATTCAATAGATATGTAATATCCAGAATATTAATGGCACCATCATCGTTGGCGTCGCCGCAAAACATTTGAACATTTTCCAGAAGGACTATTTTATCCAGAAAATACTCAGTCGTAATCAAGTCAAGATCGCCATCTCCATCGAAATCGGCCGCCGCAAGGGAATTTGGCATACTGGCCACGGCCACCTCAGGCTGTGTCAAAAATGTCCCTGTACCACTGTTAAGAAATATCGAGACGCCATTGGAGCCCTTATTGGCCGCCGCCAGATCCGGCCATCCGTCACCGTCGAAATCGCCCGATAAAAACCGATACCGGTCCAATGCCTGCACTCATGCCACTGCCGGCAATAAATGCCCCGTTTCCCTGATTTAATAGAAGGACAATATCATTAGAATCAATATTCACCACGGCCAGATCCTGATCGCCATCGCAGTCTGCATCCAGCGCCGCCAGTTGCTGCGGGCCGGCTCCGACCGATACCACCGACATAACCGGAAACTGACCGAAACCATTATTAATCAAGAGAACCACTTGATTATTGCCGTGCAGGACCACTGCCAGATCAATATTATAATCCCCGTTGAAGTCTCCCGTTGTTATATCTGTGGGAATACCGCCGACATTTAATATTTCCCCCGTTACGAAGACATCATTAGTATTATCAAGAATAACAATATCATTGGATTCATCGCTGCCATAGATCAAATCGAAATCACCGTCACCGTCAAAATCGCCCCCGTTCAGGCACTGGGGTTTGCCGCCGGTATTTATGATATATTGCGGTGCAAACGTATTATTTCCATTATTTTTTATAATGGATACGTTCCCAGAATTATAGTTGGCGGTCAGCAGATCAGGGTCGCCATCATAATCAAAATCGACTGCAAATAGTGCGGCCGGATTATCACCGGCCAGACAGGTTCTGGTCATTGCCGGATGTCCGTTGCCATCATTAAACAGCACCGTAACATTGTCGGTAAATCTGTTGGCGACCGCCCAATCGGCCAGTCCGTCCCGGTTGAAATCGGCCGCCCTGACCGACTGCGGGCCGTCGCCGACCGCGAAGGCAGTATCCCGTTCAAAGACTCCCGCACCTCCGTCCACCTCAACAGCAAAAGACCAAATCCGGCTATGTTCCAACGGCGAACCAAGGTCCGAGCATATATGTTCCGTCATGGCGCAGGTAACAATTTCTCCCGGCAAAAAATCCCGATTCGGATTAAAGACTACAGTATGGGTCGGCCCATTATATGAGATCACTCCGGAATGGCGCCCCGTAAGATGGCCGGTGACGACAAAAGTGGTGTCATTGATGCTGCTCGCATCCATTCCGACATTGAAGGCTACGGATATGGTCGTGGAACCGGGAATATTTTGGGCGTTGGCTGCCGGTACGGTGGATTCGACTATAATCCCCAGGTTGGATAGAATGGAAATATTATTGCCACTGTTGTTGGAGGTGGCCACATCAAGATCGCCGTCGCCGTCAAAATCGGCCGCAAGGACCGAAACAGGATCGATTCCGACATAATACTCACCGTACGGAATCAACTGCCCCGACCCATTGTTGACCAAAACCGAAATTGAGTTGGAGCCCCAGTTGGCCGTAATTAAATCAATCCGGCCGTCCTGATTTACATCCCCCGCGGCAAGTGCTTTGGGATTAAAGCCGACATTAACCTGGGTCAGGAAAACAAAGTTGCCCTGCCCGCCGTTCCGCAGAACTGAAATGTAGCTGGTCCCGCCGTTGGCAACAACCAGATCAAGATCGCCGTCGCCATCAAGATCGAGGGCTTTGGTATCAAGCGGATTGTAACCGCAGGCAACCATGGTGGGGGCGCCAAAAAGACCGGTACCGTTATTTAATAATATCGATACATTGTTTCCTTCCAGGTTGGCCGTAGCCAGATCAATATCTCCGTCCCCGTCAAAATCTCCGGAACTCAACGCATTGGGGTAGGGACCGGCATTATATTGCCCCCCACTGGAAAAAGTTCCGCTGCCCAGATTTTTAAGCACCGTAATATTATCCGAACCACCGTTGACTACCGCGATGTCGAGATCGCCGTCACCGTCAAAATCACGAGAGACCATTTCATGAGGGAAACTGCCCACATTATAGAAAACGGGCGGGAGAAAAGCGGTATCGTTATCATTTGAAAATATTGATATATTGCCGGCATCAAAATTAACACTGGCAAGGTCAAGATCGCCGTCGCCGTCAAAATCGGCGGAAAAAACCGATCGCGGCCCCTCACCTGTGACCAGTGAAGTGTCGATTTCAAAGCCGCCCTCGCCGTCGTTCAGGAGAATAAGAATCTCATCCGAACTATTGACGGCGGCTGAAATATCTAAATCGCCGTCGCCGTCAAGATCCGATGCGCATATCGCGTCCGGCGTCAGTCCGAAAGCAACCGTTTTTACCGGTCCAAGAGCCCCGGTCCCGCCGGAAACCCCGACCGTAAATGACCAGACATAAGGTGAATAAATATTTATTCCGGTTGCTGACCGGACATTCCCGGTCAGAACGGCGGTAATCGTCTCTCCGCAACACAGTCCTGTTTCAGGGTAATGAGTTACCGTACGCGTCGCGTCATCGTAGATAATATTTCCCGAACAAGCTCCGGATAATGAACCATAGACATGAAATGATGATGCATTGATTGAAGTTGCGTCCATATCGGAGTCAAATTCGACCGAAATTTCACACGAGCCGGGCTCACTGATCGAATTCGCTTCGGGGGATGTTTGATAAATATAATCATGCCGATTGAGCAGGATGGAAACATCATCCGTGACACCGTTGGCCACGGCTACATCGATATCGCCGTCACCATTGAAATCGGAAGTACAAACCCCCCGGGGATATGCTCCGACCGGGGCCGCCGAAGGCATCGAAAAAACGCCATTGCCGTTATTTCGTAGAATACTGGCATCCGCACTCAATTCATTGGAGGTCATCAGTTCCAGATCCCCGTCACCGTCAAGGTCACCCGTGGTAATCGAATAAGGCCCTCCCCCGACCGTATAATTAACACGGCCGGCAAAAATCCTGTTGCCAAGATTCATAATTACGGAAACTTTAGAAGTACTGTAGCAGGCCGAAGAGATATCATTTTTCCCATCACCATTCAAATCGGCAATATGAACATCATATGCAATCGCCCCAAGAAAAAGGCCCTGTCTTACATTCAAAGCGCCCTGGCCGTTATTGTAAAGTATTGAGATTCCGGAAGAGTCTATATTGGCAGCCGCAATATCAATGGCTCCGTCATTATCCAGATCTGCGGCGCATAATGATAACGCCACGCCGGCCAGGGGATATGATAGGGTATCAGCAAAACCGCCGGTTCCGTTATTTATCATCAGGAGAATTCTTGGGCTGTCATATCCGGTGACAGCTATATCAATGAGACCGTCTCCATTAAAGTCGGCGGCGGCTATCGCCGCACCGGACCGGCCGGCGGGGTAGTCGGCACGATAATCGATTGTGCCGTCACCGGTGTTAAATAAAATCGAAACATTGTCTGTGTCATAATTGGCCGAGGCGATGTCCAGATCCCCGTCAGCATCGAAATCGGCGCAGGTGATTTTCTGTGGATCGGAATCCAATTGATACTGCGACATATTATCGAACCGACCGATCCCGTCATTCATAAGAATTGCCAGGCTCCCTCCGGAACCCCGGTTACCGGTGACCAGGTCAATATCGCCGTCGCCATCCATATCGGCCGAATAAATCGAGGATGCATAGTCGCCTGCGGGATAATCAACATGATCGATCAGGTTTCCGCCGCGGTCGTTGCCCGCAACGGTAAATGACCAGCTAAAGCTATTCTCCATAGAAATGCCCTGCAGCGATTTTATGCCGGTTGTCAGAAGAACTGTTATGACCTCACCGGGGGCGAAATCGGCCGATGGTTCAAAGGCGAAGGCCCGAAGGCCGGAGCTAAAGTAGAAGGTCCCGTCATGATAGCCTGTCGAAGCGCCTCTGATAATCATGGTGGTACTATTGACACTTGACAGGCCCATGTCCATGTCGAATTCGACCGAAATAATCGGACTCGACGAAGTATGGACCTCATTTTGCCGGGGATGAACAGTAATTACCTGCGGCGCCTGAGCCCATAGAGAAATACTGCCCAAAAAAATAATCAGGGCCGGCACACCCGCCAGATTTTTGAGATACCAGAGCATCTCTCACCTTACAATATAGAGTCCTTTTTTTTGAACCAGATGGCTCAGCAGTAATTTCGGACAATGCTAACACTGCGAAGACATTTATAAGACCCTGCACGTATTAGACATAAGAATATATACACGGAATTGATTTGTGTCAAGAAAGGATAATTCCCAACAGGACAAAACCTCATGGTACATTCCTACGCCACATAATGTGCCGCCGACCCCATATTTATGTCATTATTTTTTTCAAGCTCATGGACAGTGAATAGTGGGACCGTTTCGATAAAGATAATTAATAAAGACAATAATATCGAACAGGTTATAAAACCCGTTCCCATCGACGTCCATGGCCTCCAATGGAACCGCCTCTGGCCCATTTTTATAAAGATAGTTTATAATGAATAAAATGTCAAGCATATTAATAATGCCGTCGCCATTGCCATCCCCGCAAAGAAAATCGCAGGCATCTCCGGTCCCGTCATTATCCAAATCGGCCTGGTCCGGATTATAAACATTGGCGCAGTTGTCACAGACATCGCCAAAGCCGTCCTCATCGACATCTGACTGGGATGAATTGGTGTTGTCGGGGCAATTATCGCATGCAAACCCGATCCCATCACCGTCGGGATCATTCCTGAAGACTCTTTCGGCCGCCCATTCCGAACGCAGATAACTGCCGTCCTGGGCCTGGACAGACCAGTAAATATCACAATATAGCCGTGTGTCAATATAAATCGTCCAGCGTTCGTTATGTTCGACATTGGGCGCCCAGGGCGGTGTCACTCCCGACATTATTTCATTTCCTCCGGGCGTAACTCCGATCCGAAGGTTATATTTTATAAGAGCCTGGGAAGTATGGTCGTCCAGCGAGGGCTCCCAGCCAAATGTAATGGTCGAATCGGTAAGCGAAGTAGTAAATCCTCCGGGCACTCCCGGGGCAAAATTGGTTCCCCCGGAAACCAGATGGTAATAAATATAGCCATCGCAATTGGCCGCATCCAGAAAACCGTCGTCATTTAAATGACCCAACCCCATCCACAACGGCCAGGTTTCCGTCGATAAGGTTAAATTGCCGAGGCCGTCATTCAAATACTTGGGCGAAATATCATCATCACCGTCACAGTCAACATCGGGGGATCGATAAATCCTGTAATTACCCGATTGCCCGGTGGGATTTCCCAATTGTGTGTACTCACCGGAGCCGTTATTGATATATCGATAGGCCTTATAGGTAAGATATTCAAGAAGAAGGACGTCGAGGTAGCCGTCACTGTTGAGATCAGTGAAGGTGCTCCACGGGTAGCCGTTGCTGTATGTGTCTTTGAACCATACCGAGTAATTAAACACTCTTCGGGCAACATTGGTGTAAACGGCCGAGGCGCTGGCATTATTCGACCACAGCAGGTCAAAATCACCATCGTTATCGATATCGCCGACATCAACATCCTTGGAAATACCGTTAGGCATCACGCCCTGGACCAAAAATCTTCCGTCGCCACAGTTCCATAATATATTAGCCTGGTAACTGTAGCCATGCCCGTTTACCACAATATCCACGAAACCGTCATTATCGAGGTCGGCCACCCTGCCCCCGTAGACCTCTCCCGGAGAAACGTCGTAGGAAGTATCATAATTAAAATGCCCGCTGCCGTCATTCAGATAAAGATTTACATAATCGCCGAAACAGTTTATAAAATCCAAATCGCCGTCATTGTCGATATCTCTGACATCATTGCTGCCGTCCATAAGCCCCAGCGAATCATAAAGGAGAAACTCTCCCCCGCCATTATTGAGAAACACCCGGTCCGTCACTAAATCGTTGAACCCGTCATTATTCAGATCAACCACCATATTCTGGCAATTGCCACCGACAAAAATATCAGATTTTGAGAATAAAAGGGCCGACAAGGACGGACTTGGAAACATGATAAGGAAAAACGAGAAAATTATCGCAAAAACCTCTGTCAGACTTTTCATGCTCCTCCCTCGGGCACAATCCCTGTTTACAGGCATTTCGATGTTACCTTCTTAATCCGGTTTCCCAATGAGTCAGAGACCTTCCTATTTTAAACGCTCCAATCGTCATTTTGTTGAAACAAAGCATCTTACGCAATTGCCCAACATCCATTTTCCCTGCCAATTTTGTCCTGTCAACTACTATGGGTTTCATCAGGCTAAATTCTTACGTCAAAAAGTGTTCATATGTATATTTTCCCAATATAAGCCCCTCTGTTATGGCGAAAATTATGAAGACCGGGAATGACCTGCTGATCGAATGACAAAGAGATACCGTTGGTGCCACGATTTTGTCCCCGCTTGGTGAATAGCAACGAAGGCTCCGAAAGACGGATTCTATAGGGACATTTATAAAAACTATGGACAATAATTTACATTTCAGCTTACTATTTTCCACACACCGCCGAATTTAAGCGCTCTTTAGGGACAGACCGGCGCCGGCCCGCCTTTATAAATATAATTGATCAGGTAAGTTACATCGAGCAGATTGCACGCGCCGTTGCCGTTGGGATCACCTGCCGCGACCGGTATCGGAGGCGGACCATATTTATAAATGTAATTAATCAGATATGTCACATCAAGCAGATTGACCGCGCCGTTGGCATTGGCGTCTCCGCACACATAATCCAACATAATCGAACCATTTATAAACACGGGCGAATAATCTATCACCGGACCATAAAACATGGGCAGATAGGAAGAATAACCGTCAAGTTCGATGGCCGATTCCTGATCCATAGTGGCCGAGCCGGGAATAACAAAATAGATCTTCAGGATCGGCCCATATCCCGGAACCAGATCGGGTGTCGCCGTATTGGTGTTCAGCAATGAAAATGTCATTCGCTTGTTATAAGGGTCGAAACTTATCTGTTTTCTCTGATCGAAATAATCGGTGCGGCATCCCGAGGTGGAAAATGTCACATAATCCAGATTTAAAGTGCCGGCATACTCAACCGGAATACGCAGCGACTGAAGCGGAACCGTGTTCCGGGCATTTATAATCACCTCAACCGTATCGCCGGGGTCACCCATGGCATCTATACTCAGCAGCGAGTCGGCCAGGGCCGTTATATATTTTAATGTCTGGTAGCTCGTTTTCTGTCCGCCCGATGATATCTCGAGCTTTACATTATAGCGGCCGGGAAGATGATAAGTATGGAGCGGCGACTGAATGTAGGCCGAATCCCCGTCACCGAAATCCCAGGTCCAGCTGTCGACGGCCAGTTCGCTGACACCCGTGAACTGAACATCCAGCGGAACCGCACCCCATAAAGTATCCGCGATAAAATGCACCCCCCGGTCAGGGACAATATTGGTGACGGCGAATTCTACCCACTGCGAACAACCTTCCCACGGACAGTGAAGAGCATCTATCGTGTACCAGGCATTGCGGCTTCCGCCCCAGCCGTAATTCATATGAACCTGGTTCAATGTCTCAACCTGTCTCCAGCCGTCACCCACGATTGAATGCGAATAAATACGGTACTGGACCGGCTGCGCCAGCTCGGCCTGCGTGCTTAAAATGTCCGACCAGGCTTGAATTCCATAATCGGTCCGCTCATGAATTTCCGTCCAGTTATGATAACGGAAATAAGTCGGGAATACGGTTGCGGCATCGGCCGTATAAGCCCCTGAGCCGCATGCGCCGTAATCCATCATAAAAGCCACCCCGACCTCATAACACAACTCGGCCACAGCCGCCTTCTGTTCGGGAGTGTCACTGACACTGTGACTGTTTTTAATATTGGCCCAGTCATACGGATTATTGTAATCGGCGGATAAAAACTGGCCGGGAGAAGAACCGCCGCATGAATTATCACCATACCAGTAATAGGTCAGCTCGCCGATTCCCTCCGACGGCCATTGATAATAATTCAGAATCTGGGCCGCCGCCGTCGCCACACAGCCAACCACCGTCCGCCCCCCGTCGCCGATTGGACAATCATTATTATAAGGTGTATTCTGATGCCAGATGCTGGTAAGAAGGGGGCCGAACTCTTCCATCGGCTGCAATGCTTTCGCCGTCAGATTTTCCATGAAGACAGCTTCATCGGTCAGGAAGAAATCCCATTGCTGCCGATGCTCCACGCCCAGGAGACGCTCGCCCTTGTCGCTCGGAACCACCTCAAGGCTGCCGTAAAATTCGACAAACAGCCGGGCGCGATGCTGCAGGACATCCCTGATCAGGGCCGGAAAGCCGAATTTCTCATCCGGCAGAAGTTCAAAATCATATTCATCGGAGCAGGCCATAACCGGAGGAAGATCCTTGAGTATCGGCACAATAATATAACCCAGCGGGGCCACGTGATAACAATGCGCAATCAGCGTGTCATTCATTAAAATATCCTCAAATCCGGAAATCCCCGGATTCGCCGAACCGCCCCAGTCACCATGCTGTACGGTCAGATAATTCAACCAGTTTTGCGCCGCTAATTGCATTTCATCGGACGTGGCGGTTTCGGCATGAACCGAAACTGCGGCGGCAAGCAAAATAATACCGGTCAGACAAATTTTTAACATGGTGTCATAATTATGGATGCGCATAGTGTCCCCTTCAAATTTGCACGTTTCATATAGCAGGCGAACTTAGGTGGTACTTTGAAAATATAGCCATAAATTAAATATTGTCAAGAAATTATAAGGACTCGTAAAGATAAATCGATGCTATATAAAATATTTTTTATTAAAAATCCGGAGTGGCAGAAAAAATTATGGATTTCGATAAAACGGCCCGAAAATATCATTGGACTCCGCTTACTGACCGGCGCTGAAGTACAGATTTAGAAGCTAATTCGTCGGACAATTGCCGGGGCGCTTCGGTTCGAATTTATGTCGGGGACCCTTCAATTCATTGTCGCAAATTGGTCCGACTCCATTACTGTACAGGAACCTGATCAAATGCGTCACATCCAGAAGATTAATGGCCCCGCTGCCGTCGGTGTCGCCCGATATAATCGGGATCGGAGCCGGCCCGCCTTTATATAGATATCTGATCAGGCTGGTGGCATCGAGAACATTGATAGCGCCGCTGCCGTCGGCGTCGCCGCAGATAAACGGCGGAGGAACCAGCGGAACGGCGCCGATATCACTGCGGGATCCATCGGGATCATTATAACTCGGGCTGGGATGCCCGGCATCTATACACGGTGAGCCCATCAGCAGATTGAAGTCTTGCTCGGCCGGACCGGCCAGCATCGGGTCCTCATAAAGGCAATTCAGACCCGGGACGCAGCTTCAGCCAAAGTCGATATCATTATTGAAAAAACAAACATAATCCAGCTCGGCATAACTGCCGTCCACGGCGGTCCCGAGCGATCCGCTGACAATATTATTCAAGGAAGTCGCCTGCCCGCTGTTGCACATCGACGCCGATTGATTGGCGTTGAAAGTATTGTTGATAATATAGGCCTTACCATACATCACCCAGACACAGGCTTTTCCCAGATTTTCATAAAAGATATTCCGTTCGATTACCGGAACACCAACCGAATCCCAGCAGGTGACAACCGCAATATCAAGCTTATTGACAGCCAGGTTATAACAAAAGATGTTGTTCTTAATAACCGGCGAGGCGCCGTTATTGATAAAAATGGTGTGGCTGTTGCTTCCTCCGGACAAAGTAAAACCGGAAAATTCGGTTTCACTGCTGTTGCCTCCGGCAATATTGACCGCAATGGCATTGGGGTCGGCCGGCTGTAAGAAGGTCGAATCGGCCCCACCGAGGGTGGTTACGACGATGCTCTTATCGAAATAATCCAGATTTTCGATATAAGTGCCCGGCGCAACCAGCACCGTATCGCCCTCTTTGGCATCATCGATTCCCTGTTGAATGGTGGGCATATCATTGGGAACGACAATTGTCTCCGCCCGTGATGAAGAAGAAATAATAATCAAAAGCAACAAAGCGAGAGCCGTAAAGATTACATATAGTTTTTTCATCTCTCTCCCGGTGGTTAGTGGGATTTAATAAATAATATGAAATTTATCCGATTTGTCAACATTGAAAATTAAGAAAGTTCCGGGTTGACCCGTCTCTCATTAAGTCTTAATATATAATCGACATTAATATAATTAAGAAATCTCATCAATTTTCTTAGCGGAGAATACATGAAAAAGAAAACCACGAAGAAAAAAAAGCGATTGCTTGAAGCAGCCGATATCTGCCGGTTGAATGTAATCAACTCGGTGGCTATTTCGCCCGACGAAACCAAAGCAGCTTATACTATGGAGACTGTCTCGGACGATAAGAAAAAATATTTCTCGAGACTTTTTGTAGCTGATATAAAAAGTGGCGATACCCGGCAGTACACTTTCGGCGAAATCTCCGATCACTCACCGGTCTGGTCGCCCGACGGCAGCCAGATCGCCTTTATCTCCAGCCGCAACAAAAAGTCCGGTATTTATGTCATTCCGACAACAGGAGGAGCGGAAAGGAAATTACTCGAAAAGGACGGTTCCTTCTCCGGCCTTAACTGGACACCCGATGGCAAAGAGCTGGTTTTTGCGTTTCGTTACAACGATTCCCACGAAATCACCGATGAGAAAGAAAAGAAAGAACCGCCGCTTTTCAGACATATCACCCGCCTATTTTATCGTCTTGACGGGTTGGGATTTCTGCCAAAAGACAGAAATCATATCTGGAAAGTCGACGTTGCTTCGGGAAGCAGTAAGCAACTGACCACCGGAAAGCATGATGAGATCTCGCCGACTGTATCGCCTGATGGCAAATGGATCGCCTTTATTTCCAACCGTTCGGCCAATCCGGACCTCTATTTTTTGCATGATGACCTGTTTATTATTCCGATAAATGGCGGCAAAGAAAAAAAGATTGCGACCCCGAAGGGCCCCATGACCGCCCCCTTATTCTCGCCCGACGGCAAAAGAATAGCCTACATCGGCCATGACAACCCTGATGACGCCTGGGGCGTCACCAACACGCATATCTGGACCGTAGGTATAAACGGGCGCCCGGCCGCAAAAGATCTAATGCCTAAATATGATCGGCATGCTTATGATTCGACCCTTGGGGATATCGGCGAAGGAGTGCAGGCAAATATGATGTTCTGGACACCGGATGGTAAAAAGATATATTTTTCATCCTCGGATCTTGGCTCGACCCATATCTTTTATGTCCCTTCGCGCGGCGGCCTGCCCACTCGCGTTACCCACCGGAAGTGCCATATCCGCGGCTTCAGCATGAATGGCAGGGGCCGAACAATTGCGGCCGTGTTTTCCGATCTTACCGTCACCACCGATCTGCTGGTTATGCCGCCTGTTTATCAGGGAGACATCAAGGCAAGAATCCTGGTTTCGCCTAATAAAGAAATGTTTGCGGGGATCGACTGGCCCAAAACGAAAGAGCTCTGGTTTAAGGCTCATGACGGCTTGGAGCTGCAGGGGTGGCTGGTTACACCTCCAGGTTTTAATAAAAACCGGAAATACCCCGCAATTCTTGAAATTCACGGCGGTCCTCGCACCCAGTACGGTTTCACCTTTTTCCATGAAATGTTGCTGCTGGCCACAAAAGGGTATGTCGTATTTTATACTAATCCGCGCGGCGGTGTCGGCCGGGGCGAAACATTCGCCGATGCGATTACCGGCTGCTGGGGTGAAATCGATTATCTTGACTGCATGTCGGCGACCGATTTTATGGAAAAGCTGCCCTTTGTGAATAAAAACAAGCTGGGCGTTACCGGCGGTTCATGCGGGGGCTTTATGACCAACTGGATTGTCGGTCACACCAACCGGTTTCGGGCGGCGGTCACTCAAAGATCGGTGGTCAACCTGGAATCATTTTTCGGCTCATCCGATATGGGTTATGATTTGAGCAAGGAGTTCAAGGGTTATCCCTGGACCGATCAGGAGACATACCGGAAATACTCTCCCCTGACTTTCGCCTCAAAAATCAAGACTCCCTTGTTAATCATCCATTCGGAGAATGACCTCAGATGCAGCATTGAGCAGGCGGAACAGCTCTTTGCGACGCTCATGATGATGAAAAAGAAAGTGGAATTTATAAGATTCCCGGGGGAACCTCATGGATTATCCCGGCATGGCCGCCCCGATCGGCGAATCGCCAGGTTGAACTGGATCTTGAAATGGTTTGACAGATATCTCAAATAATCGGGGGGAAAATAAAAAAAAGGCTGCCGGAATAGATCCGGCGGCCTTTTCATTAGTAACCGTTTTCTCTTAAGTATTTTTCGGCTTCTCCAAGCGACCTGAAAAGCTTGGTAATATCGGCCGCGGCCCCTTTATCTATCATTTGTTTCAACTGGCGCATGGTGACCGGATTATCGATAACATATATTGATATTACCGCTCCGTTTTCCAGGCTCCACAGCATGTGCTCACCGATAATATTTGTAATTTCAGGGTAAGATGACTTCCAATTCGTCAGGATAGTCAGCTTAGCCCACTTGTTGCCAAGCAGCGGTTTGGCAGCAACGGTATAATCTCTATGGTAATCATGGGCCGTTTCGGCCTTCCAGATGCCATAAATCTTTGCCGTAACCAGTTTCTTCTCGGTGTCGACATCGATGTTGTAAAACATGCTTAGATTCATAACCCAAACCCCGGTTTAGGATTTCGACCCACCTTTTATACTGGTTAACAAGAGTATAATTCAAACGACTGATTTTCGTGTTCTATCAGAAGCCGCTTTTTTTCAAATGACGATCGGCTTCTTCAACTGAATTAAACACCTTACTTATGTCTTCTGTTCCACCCATTATAAACATTCTCTTAAGCTGAGCCAGAGTAATCGGATTATCGATTACATTAACCGAGAGAATCATTCCGTTCTCCCGACACCATTTCAGATGTTTCCCAATAACATCGACCACCTCCGGCTATGATGATTTCCAGTTCCGCAGGTCAATAATTTTTCCCCATTTTCCCTTTATCAGCGGCTCGGCTTCGGCCATAAAATCCTCATGATAGGAGCGGGCCGTCTCCTCTTTCCAGATTCCGTATATCTTTTCCCTTATAATTTTCCTCTCGACATCGGCTTCCACTGTATAGTTCATACTAATGCTCATGTTCCGTACTCCTAAATGGGTAAGGTGGTCAGCAGATGGACCTAAAATGGCGACCAAAGGTATCGTAATTACGAAGCACCAATTAAACGATATTTTTAAGTAAAGTCAATTAATTTTTTCCCTAAAAAAACAGATGCCGCCGTCTCCGGCGACATCCTTCTGGGAGGGACTATGTGTAAGGCACTATATTATACGCTCAAGTTTCAAATTTGATAATAAAAATTTCTTTTTTTTGAAGTTTTTTAATCGCTTTTCGGATAAGGCCTTATTGCCGTCGGTATAATCGTAATTATTGGAAAATACCCCTTATCCAGGCAGCCGATTATAGAGTCGATTAGTATACTATGTCGTACCCGCCATCAGGAAATCCGGTCATAACCGGTCGATTTTAGGCAGCCCGTTTAAGCCGCCTTCTGGCGGAAAGAAACATCCCGATAAAGACAATTATTGTCCCCAGCCATAGCAAATTTATCCCCGGTTTCCTGGAAACATCCAGAATAAGCCTGTCGGGCGATCCCGCCTCGACCAATCCCGGAATCGACAGCGAGACCGTGCCCTGATCGGCAAAGATCTTATCCAGCTTTATCTTGTACTCAGAGCCGCTGAACAGGTTGATCGGATCAGAGACCATCTTTGTCCCGGATGGATCGGAGCGCAGAACCGGGACGACTGTTTCGGTCCGGCCGTCGTAACCAACTTCAAGCCAGGCGCCCACCGACATTCCGGCAGAACCCTCATGAGAGGCCACTTCGAAATCGACGAATTTTATCGTGTAGTCACCCACCGACTCACTCTGTCCCTTGCGAAGCATCATGCCGTGCCCGCCGGTCATCTCCTGAATTTCCTGTGGCGAGAAGTATAGGTCATAAGTCAGATTCTTTTGTATATACGGCTTCTTCATGATTCCATCCAGCCGACGAGTATAAAAATATTGCGGGCGTCCCTCGGTCTGTTTTCCATTGTGGTCAAGAGCCAGCAGGATTTCATTCTTCGCGTCGGCAATCGATCCTGTTGTCCCCTGATAGGTAACATCAATATCATAGGCGGATTTTGCCTGCGATCGCGGAATGACCAAATTACGGTTGGAGGAATAAACGGACGAAGTCAGAATACCGACCAGCATCATAGCAAATCCGAAATGAGTCAAATAGCCGCCGGCCGCGCCAAGGTTTCCCGGAATATGTTTCGACAGCACAATTATATGCGCCCCTGCTGCGGTTGTGGCCGCAACAATAAAGAAAAGATTTTCGATTTCCCCGACTCCAAGCAACAATGCAATGATCAGTCCGGCCAGTCCGGCCGACAATGAGATGATCAGATTCCGGCCCATATTCGGAAATCTAAAGTATAATATGATCGCCGTCAGATAAATCAGGAGCGTTATCGCAATCGCAAGACTGATCAGCTCGACCAGCCAGAGAATCGCCGAAATAACCAGGGCCGTCAAAATTGCGGTCAATAATCTGACGTTCAAACCCTCGATCTTTTCTCCCAATCCCTTGATAAAGGGACTTATTGTCAAAAACAGACTTATCAATATGGCAAACGGGAACGCAAATGTATTATAGGTGGATACTTCAGCGGCGACCGGATTTTCGGTAACATATTGGGTTATCAGCGGCAGCGATGACCAGAACAGTACCACCACCCCCAGAACGACCAGGAGAAGCATCCCGACAAACAATATAAAATCCCTCGAAAGCAGATTATAAGTCAATGGATTACCCGGCATTTCAGGGCTGCGGAAAAATATAAACAAAGCCGCCGCCAGGGCCAGGAACAAAATCATAAAGGAAATCAAAATCGCATTGGCCCCGAGATCGACAAATGAGTGCACCGAGAAATCGGCCAGCACCCCTGATCGCGTCAGAAATGTTCCATATATGACCAGCAAAAAGACAAAAATCGACAAAAACAGGTTGGTCCTGCGGAGAGCGCCGATACGCTTTTCGACCAGCAGGCTGTGAATCAGTCCCAGCGAAACAACCCAGGGTACGAAGGATGTGTTTTCGACCGGATCCCAGGCCCAATAACCGCCCCATCCCAGCGTTTTATAGGCCCAGTAGCCCCCCAAAACATTCGCCACCGCCAGGGATAAAGAGGTAATGACAATATAAGGAAAAGACGTTTTCAGCCAATCGGTGTAATCCTTCCGAACCATGGCCGCCAGAACCAGAGCAAACGGCACCCCGGCCATGGCATAAGCTATAAACATGATGGGCGGATGAATCACCATCCAGGGATCCTGCAGCAGCGGATTGAGACCCGCGCCTTCAGCCGCCGCCGTAGCCAGGCGCTCGAACGGCGAGAGTGTCATCATCATAACAACCAGGAATAAATTGATGAGAGAATAGAAGAACATCCCCCATGTTTTATACCGACCGCCTCTGAACAATATTATCAATCCCAATAGGCCGCTAAAAAGGGCCCACAGAAGGTACGTTCCTTCCTGCCCGCCCCAGAAAGCTGAAAGCAGGTAGAAGAAGGGGAGGTCCGATGATGAATAACTGTAAACATATTCAATCGCAAAATCATGCGAAAAGAACAAAAAGTATAAATAGGCCGAGGCGCCGGCAATTAGAACCAGAAATAGATAATAAGCCTTGCTGCCCAGATCGAAAAGATTACGCCTGCCCAAAGCGGTGATAAAAAAAGCCAGCCCCGAGAGTATAGTCATTCCCAGGGCCAGGTAGATTACTAAATCGCCCAACTGTCCTGATAACATATTTTATCCCTGAGTTTCGCCTGCCGTTCCCTGATACTTGGAGGGACATTTGACCAGAAGCTTTTCGGCTATAAAACCTCCCTCGCCCGGCTTGCCGCGCACCAGAACCGACGTGGCCTGGTCAAAATTGCCGGGAACGACCCCCTTGTAGATTACTTTTAGCCGATCGGCCCCTGACGGGCTGTCAGCTTCTATATCATATATGGAAAATATCAATCGGTTATTATCGGCGTCAAAGGTGACATCATCAAAGTCGATTTTGCCCGCCACCTGAACCGTCCTGGTGGCATTTCTGGCCTCTTCGAATGAAACATATTTGACCGTGGTTTTGAAAAAGGCCGAGGCCCCCCAGGCTATGAAAACAATGATTATAATACTGCCGATAATGTACTTAGCCTTCATTTTTCTTTTCGATCCTCTTTATCCTTCGGTCAAGACCCATTAAATATAAAAATATTCCGATCCAGATTATCAGAACAACAATCATGACGATATAGTTCGCATTCATTTTGAATACCCCGGTAAATTTTTATCCGCGACTCTCGCCAGCCGCAGCGAAAGATTGTAAATCCAGGCAAAAAGCGCCGTAAACACCGCCAGCGACCCAAAAAATATGACCGCTACCGTGGCCCCCATGGTTATCTGGCCTTCGTTGTCAACCACCGAGTCGGAAGGGTGCTGCGAATAATCGGCATACAGGCGGGGCAGAATAAATATCAAGAAAACAGCCGACACCGCAAACAGAATCGACAAAACCGCCGAAAGAGTCGCTTTGGTTTCGGCATTCGGAAGCGCCGACCGCAAAGCAAAATAGGCGCCATATATAATGAGTAGAATGAATATCGATACTTCCCGGATCTCCGACCAGTTCCAGAATTCGCCCCATGTCATCCGGGCGAAAATCGATCCGGTCACGGTGGCAAGAATCGAAAAGACCAGACCCAGCCTGGCCGCCAGGACCGCCTTGGTATCGTAATCCATGTTCCTGGTTCTTAAAAATTGTATGGAAAACACCATCGAAGTAACAAAGGCCAGCGCCGCCACCCATGCCTGCGGAACATGAAAATAAAAAATACGATAAACATCGGCGTCACCAAGTGATACGGCCGGGTTCATCGGCGAATGAGTCAGGAAGGCCGCGACTATAACCGCGGACATCGCCGTAAATATCAAAATTTTCCACCACATAATTATACCATTTCAATTATACGCCCCAATTGGCACCCAAATTAAGAAAAAAATGAACAAAATCAACCCATTTTCCTTTTTTACTGCCGCCAGACAAAATCAAACAGCATTACCGAAATGGTGACCATCACCACATCATATGGAATCAGCACCTGGAGCGGCAAAGAAATATCGGCAAACCCGCCGCCGCCGAATGCAACCTTGGTAATTTCTATGACCGCCAGAAGAAGCGGCAGCAAAATCGGGAATGACAATACCGTGAATAGCGTCCCCTTTACGGTTGCCTTGGCCACAATCGCCGCGATGATGGTCGTGGCGCCGGCCAGACCGATATCGCCGAGTATCAGGCCGACCAGAAAAATGGCCCAATTTTGCGGGGTCACCTTTAGAAGAATAATAAACAAAGGCACGATAAGAATCGATAGTATGGTCAGCAGCAACAGATTGAAAATCAGCTTGCCGAAAAAAATCACCAGCCCGTCGGTGGAAAGCTTTAGAATCAGGGCCGTGCCCGATTCCTCTTCCCTTATAAAGACCTGCGCCAGGCCCGACATCGATGCAAAAAAGAGAATGACCCAGAAAAGCGCCGCCATCAGGTCGCTGTCGGGTGTGCTGATACCAAGCGCCACCGAAATCACGGTCAACGTCACCAGCGCAAACATCAAAATCGAGTTGATCGCATAGCGGGTTCGAAACTCGGCCGTGATATCTTTTCGCGTGACGGCAAGAACTTTAGCTGCCCAACTTACAGAATTGCTCGGCAAGCGAGTATTCCTCCCTTTCATTAGTGGCCACGATCGTGATGGAACTTTCTTTTCGGGAGCGAATAATATCCCAGACAATCTGTTTTCCCGACTCATCAAGATTCGCGCTCGGCTCATCGACCAGTAATATGGTCGGCTCTTTCAATAATGCCGCGGCATATTTAAGGCGCTGCTTCATCCCGGTGGAATAGGCTCCGACAAAATCATCTCCCCGTCCGGCCAGACCCACTTTCTTCAACAGCGATTCGATCTCGTCTCTTGTCTTTACACGGCCGTCAACCTTGGCAAGAAAGAGGAGATTTTCAAACCCGGTCAAAGCATCATACAGTGAGAGATATGGCGAAACCAGAGCCATTTTCTTTCGATACTGCTCAAAATCGAGCTTTTTGCCGTCTTCCGAAAAACTAATCTTCCCACTGGTCGGATAAGATAATCCCATTAACAGTCTTAGTAGAGTCGTTTTGCCCGAACCATTGGGGCCGGTAATAGCCGCCGACTGCCCAATCTTGAGAACTAAGTCTATGTCCTCAAATATCTTCCTTGGGCCGAACCATTTGCCAAGCTTTTCAATTTCCAGTTTCAGCATAAGTCGGACTAAGGTAACTATCTAATATATTGTAGTCAAGGAAATAAAACTGGACTGCTTTGGTCTCTTAGATTCACGCAAAACCCGTTCGTAAAAGTCACATCCGGCGAAGGTAATATCCATTTAATCCAGTAATTATAATTGGCGGCATTTTTCATTTAAATTACCGGAATGATAACCGTATATTAAATATGTTGGAGAACCTTTCTCGCGAAAATACCGACCAATCTCTTCATTTTCCTGAAGAGGCAGGGTATCAGGTATACTGCTCCCCATTAATTGACAAGGATTGTTAAGAGAGTATCTTGTGGCTGATTTCACAAAGGAGATCAGTCATGAAGCGACGGCAATGGGATTCG
>PGXB01000032.1 GCA_002838945.1 candidate division Zixibacteria bacterium HGW-Zixibacteria-1 | reverse complement strand
TCAACATCTGAACACCTCCTGTCCTTCGGGACTCAGGATGAGAAAGAATCATAATAATAGTATCCTTTCTCCGTGTCCACTAAATCGGGGGAACTTCAGGGGCTTTGGCTTTATCCGTGACTTTAGTAAGCGGGGCATTTGAAAATTACCTTACGGATTATTTTTTTCTTCTAGTTATTTCTTGGTTTTTCTTTGTTTGTTGCATTGTGCTAACAATGGTTTATTTGCGGTGCTACCAACAATCATTTCAAGAAGAAATAAAGCGTATTAACAAGCAGATGGCCCAAGAAAAGGTGGTTACCTCCGAAGTGTACTCAGGCGATCAAATAAAGAAAGCAGCCACTGCAAAAAAAAGGGCATTTTGCACATTCTTAATGGGTCTTATTTTTTTACTTATATTTGTAATTTTAAATGTATTGACACAAAGGCCAATACCAATAGATGATAAATTCAATAGCCTTTGGTTTTAATTAGGTGGGGTTGAAGTGCCTAGAAAAAGTAATGATAAAACTAGAATAAATCAAAGACGGGCCGCTCTAAAAACAAAAAATCTTCCAGGAAGTTCTGGTAAAAAATCCAAGAAGCGTGATGATGGGGAATTTATTCCACCCCCACCTCCACCTAGGCCATGGACTCAAAAAGAGGTTGAATTGCTAAAAAATAAATATAAAACAAAGCCTGCCTCCTTTATTGCAAATAGACTAAATAGAAGTCTGGCTTCTGTCAGGGGGAAAATAAATAGTCTAAATCTCTCCAAGCAGGTTTCAAGAAAGGCCACACTTCGAACAGCAAATAGAAAAAAAGCTATCTCCCGGAAATTATTTGATAAGAAAGGGGCGTTTTCGAAGCCCAAGGGCAAGAATAAATCCACCGCTTTTAAGAAGAAGGCGAAGCTCAAATAGTCATTATTCTTAATGCTTCTATTAGATTCCGGCCGGTTTGTCGCTCTCCGGCTTTTTCCAGATAATTGAAGCGATGATCGACAGGGCCAGAATGCCCCCGATTATGGCCAAAGACAGCATATCAGAAATCTTATAAAATCCCGATACCAGCATTTTGATTCCGACAAAGGACAAAATCGCCGAAAGGCCGTACTTGAGATAAGCGAACATATTCATCAGCCCGGCGATGGCAAAATAGAGCGCCCGCAGGCCGAGAATGGCAAATACATTGGATGTATAAATAATAAAAGTGTCGCGGGTGATGGCAAAAATGGCCGGGATCGAATCAACGGCAAAGACGACATCGGTGGTCTCGACCACGACGAGAACCACAAATAAGGGTGTCCCAAATGTCTTGCCCAGGCGGCGGATGAAAAATTTCCCCTCATGGTAATCTTTGGTGATCGGCATGAATTTCCGGACGAATTTAAGAATAGGATTTTTTTCCGGGTGGATCTCTTTATCATCGGTCATGCCCATTTTGATGCCGGTATAGAGCAAGAAGGCGCCGAATATATAAATTACCCAGTGGAACATCGAAATCAGAAGCGCCCCCAGTCCGATAAACAACCCGCGCATAACCAGCGCCCCGAGAATGCCCCAGAAAAGGACCTTATACTGATATTTTTCGTCAACCCCGAAATAGGTGAAGATCATGATGAAGACAAAAATATTGTCGATACTGAGGGCTCGTTCGATCAGATAACCGGTAAAAAACTGAAGCGCCGCCGTATGTCCATGCCAGAAATAGACAAAGACATTGAAAATAAGGGCGACCATAATCCAGATAACCGACCAGACCAGGCCTTCCTTGATAGAAATCCTGTGATCCTTATGGTGGAAAATGCCCAGATCGAGAGCCAGCATAGCCAGGACGAGGAGATTAAACCCGCCCCAGAGGATATACTTATTATTTAATAATTGCCAGAATTCTTCCATCTTACCGATAACAATAAGAAATAATTTCCGTTTCAAAAACTAAAAAACACAGGCTGCCTCATAAACCGCACAGCCGGTATTACAAATAATCTTGGCCGGTTCAGGATTCCGTATCCTCAGTCGAGTTATTGCTGCCGGATTTCTGGTAGCTGAAACCGATTCTGGGAAAAGGATTGACAATCGAACTGGCAATATTGGTAATATGGCTGGCCACCCGCTTGAGGTATCTGAAATAAAGGGCAAGAGTGGAAGCAGCACCCGGTGTCAGCGACTTGTCCTTTTCCTGAATAATATCAGTCACTATATGATCGCAGCGGGATGAGACATTTCTGTGGTCGGACATAATTTTTTTAGCTGCCGCAATATCCATATTGGAAATCACGCCGGTGATGGAATCGAATCTTTCGGTAACAATCTTCTCAATATCGGCCAGGTCTTTTTCAAAGATGCCGCCTTCAAGGCGAGTCGGGTGGGCCATGGCCAGCTCGATAATATTCTTGGTGTAGTCGCCGATTCTTTCGACATCGATCACAATCGAGACCAGCACCAGTCCCGGGACAATATTATGAATGCCGGAAACTGTCAGATGAGTCAGGACATTTTGCCGGACAAGGCGTTCGTACTCGTTGATTTCTTTGTCCTTCTCGTAAATATCAAAGGGCAGTCTGGCATGGTCTTTTTTGCGCAGGGATTCCACCGATGCGATAAACATTTCCCGGTCGGTCGCCAGCATCTTCTCGGTCATCCGGATAGCCTGATCCAGAAGATTTTCCTTCCCGAACAACTCCATGAATTTTTTATACATAACCGGTTACCTCAACAGATAAATTAAAGCTAAAGGAATCAGGAAAAAAATCAATACTATAAATCCAATCGGTATAAATCTGTTTTTTAATGTCAATCGGGCCAATTTTTTGGCCAGAGTTATCGGAATCCATGACAGCGGCAGAAAAACCGCCATTCCGCAAACATTGAACATCAGATGAGCAAAGGCAACCGCCACCGCCGCCGTGTTTTGGGTGACCAGGGAGGCCAGAATGGCGGTGACCGTAGTCCCGATATTTGCTCCCAGCGTGTAGGGATAAACCTGTCGAAGAGTAAGCACCCCGGCTCCGACCAGGGGGACGATCAGGGAGGTTGTAATTGAAGATGATTGCACAATCGACGTCAGGAGGATGCCGAACAGCAGGGCGCTGGATGTATTTCTGAAAATATATCGGCTGAAGAATCCTTCGACCCGGCTGAGAACCAGCGACTTCATGATATCGACCATAAATTTGAGGGCAATAAACAGAAGAAGAATCGCGGCAACTGCCGACATCCAGGCGCTTTTTCCCAAAGCGTCGATTATCATGGTCGCAACCGGTTTGGTCATCACTTTAATTGGAGAAATAAAATGTAATCCGCCCGCTCCCTCGAACATCTGCTCCATAAAAATGGCCGTGCGACCCAGGAAATTGGTGAAATATTGCAGGGGGAAGAAGATAGCCACCGACAGGATGTTAAATATATCATGCACAATGGCTCCGGAAAAGGCCCGGCTGAATTCGCGGCTCCGGGTGATATGGGTCAGCGAGACAAGGGCATTGGTGACGGTGGTTCCGATATTGGCGCCCATGACGATGGGAATGGCGCCTTCGATGGTGATAAGCCCGCTGGCCACCATACCGACCAGAATCGAAGTTGTGGTGGATGATGACTGGATAATTGAAGTAGCCAGGATACCAATAAACAGGCCAACAATAGGGTTGGAAGTCGTGTTTATCAATGTCTCGGCGAAGTCTTTGCCGAAGAGCTTAAAAGCATCGCCCAGAAGCGTTATCGAAAGGATAAAAATATACAGGAAAAACAGAATTCCGATTGGCTTGAGAATGTTGCCGGCCTTAATCCCTCGGCCGTTAATGTGAAATCCAATCCGATGTTCTTCATCGGGGATTTTTTCTTTCAGCAAACTCTGTTCTCTCTCACTCAGCTTAATTAAACGGTTGCGCGAATATATTGACATCAATCTAAAATGTCAAGCAGATACGGGCCAGATCATAACCGCAATTTTATGAAAATCAATCAGAGGGAAACCGGAATTAATATTGATCACCGGCGGGAAGAAACAATAGTCCGTTCTCGCGGCCATCGCGGATGACAATCATGTAAACGCCTTCAGTGTGCAGTTTGTCGAGGATTTTGCTCATCAGGTCCCGGGCATTGCGGACAATTTCACCATTGACTCTTTTAATCTGGTCCCCAGGCATCAGGCCGCTGGAATACGCCAGACCAAGCGTGTCAATATCAACAACCTGCAGAAGGCCGGACGGGGTTTTGGCTACCGAGAAACCGAGTTTGCCGCCACCCGCAGCCATTTTGATAGAGTTATCCGTCCCCTTTGAGGCGTCATCCTGTCTGGGCGGGCGCGGTGCGCGAGTAAGGCTGACCAGCGGCGAATCATAGGGCTCCCGGGACAGATAAAACGACAACGGCTGTTCCGGGGATGATAATACCCAGCTAAACCGGAAATGATTCTGGTACACTTCCCAGCCCGGATTATGCCGTCTCCAACCGGTCGATTTTATAATTTTCTGAAGGCTGTCGGCCGGTATAATCAGTTCCGCGCAGGACATAGTCAGGGTGATGGTCAGAACATCGAAACGAAAGCCGCTCTTTTCCATCAAGGGGTGGTTCGTAATCGGGTCATATATATTACCGGGCAGTTCATTTTGCATGAGATTGCGCCCGGCCAGCAATTTTATCAGATTCAGAACCTGGTGCAGCCCGGTCGCTCCCACTTCAATGTAGTCATCCATCTTAATGCCTTCCAGCGGAAAACAGGGAGGATCATAAAGGACATCGGCCCGAAAATATTTCATCAAGTTTATGTCGATTTTGCGCTCCTGCCATTTTATTCCGGAGAGCTCTTCAAGTTTGATCAGAATATCATAGCCGAGGCTGTCCCAGACAGCCATGAAAGCGGAATCATTGCGCTCGACCCAGCGGATATCTCTCCCGACCAGATAATCGTTGAAATAATATTCGGGATAGAAAGCCTTCATCAGTAAGCGGCTGTCGGTTTTAAAAGCAACGGTCGGCAGATCGGTGCGCAGCGGTTTTGGGGCGTAGGGCAAAAAGGTCGTTTCCTCTTTCTGTGCCATAGCCGCGGCCGCCATTAAAAAAACCAGCAAAATGAGTGTCGCTTTTTTCATAGATGTTAAATTAGGCATGATATTAAGAGAAAAGCAAGAACTTTATGCGGGAGAAAATTACGATTGCGCCGTGGCCGGGTCCGATGCCGGGGGGATGACCTGTTTCGGCGAGAGTTTACGCAATTCCAGGTAGAACAAAGTTATCAGGGAACTGAAAAAAGTCCCGAGAAGACCTTCGATGACGATCGCGATCATCAGGAACAGCGGCAAAATAATAATAATCGAAGCGACCAGTATCCAGGTCGAATAGGTTGACATGAACACGATCGGGACGGCGAATAATAATATTATTACAGTCGCGCCGATAATTAATACAATTTCCAGAAAAAACCCGATCAGGAAAATTACGAGATTGGGGCCGACATGCTTGATTAGAAGGGTATAGCCTTCCCCGATAGCCTGAAATACGGGCGATCCGAAGGCCACAATTTCACGCTGGGCGAGTGAATATATATTTCCAAAAAAGAAAATCCCGCCGAAACCGATCGGAATACCGATCAGCAGAGCGAGAACGCCCACAACAGGTGTCATGATAAAGGCCAGAACAATCGGCAAAATGATAAGCACGGCAAATGTTATCCCCACAACCACAGCAATCAGAAACAATCCCAGGAAACGCCAGAAATGAGCGGCTCCGGTTTTGAATAATTGTGAAAGTTTTATACTTTCGTTTTTCTCTATTTTGTAAACGCCATCGATAAGACCGGCAATACTGATCAGACTAAAGATAAAAAATATCAGAAGCAGCAACAGAACCATGGCGACGATAAATATTATCAGCGCAATCGAGATTTCAGGGTTGAAACGAAACCAGTCGATAACTCCCTGAAAAAAACCGCCCTCAATGTCAAAATTCCAGAGGTCAGGTTTATCGGGAATTAGTCTATTAGCCACCCCGAAATAACTCGTCGAAGTGGCAAAAAAGCCCAGAACCCAGAGCACCTTGTGCTTCCAGGATAACGTAAAGGCATTACTTAGTAGATTATTGTAATCCATTGATATCTTTAATTAACGGCTGATATAGTCTAAAACAACATAAAAAATCAGTTTATTATTGCCGATTCAATCTTTCTGGCCGGGAATCCATTTCCGTTATAAATGGAGCCATCCTTGAGCTTGATTATGCGCTGGCAATGATTGGCAATATTGGCATCATGAGTAATGACGATGACGGTATGTCCGGCCTGCCAGAGTTCGTCGAAAATCTTAATAATTTCGCCGCCCGATTTGGTATCGAGATTGCCGGTCGGTTCATCGGCTAAAATCAACTGCGGGCTGTTACCCAGCGCACGGGCAATCGCCACCCGCTGCATTTCGCCGCCCGACATTTCCGTCGGTTTATTGAGCGTTTTATCGGTCAAGCCGACCCTGGCAAGCAATTCGGTTACTCTTTTCCTGCGATCTTTCGCCCGCATACCCGAGAACAGCAGCGGTAGTTCGACATTTTCATAGGCCGAGGCATAGGGCAGCAGGTTGAAGGCCTGAAAAACAAAGCCGACCTGGCGATTGCGAACCTCCGCCAGATCATTGGCCGTCAGGCTGTCCACCTTGCGTCCGCCCAGATAGTAATCACCTTCGGTCGGCGTATCCAGGCAGCCCATCAGGTTCATCAGAGTAGATTTACCGGAACCGGACGGCCCCATGATGGCGATGTATTCATTGTCTTTGACTTCGAGGTCAATCCCCTTTAAAGCTTCAAAAACAATTTTTCCGGTGTTATAGATTTTCTTTATGTTTGTCATTTGAATCATGATTACACCTGTATGCTCAAAGAGTATTTATTCATATCTCAAGGCCTCGACCGGATTGATCGAAGCCGCCTTCATCGCGGGGAACAATCCGGAGAGAAGTCCCATGATGCCGAGAATAAGGACCACCACCAGTCCGATTTCAAGCGATATCGTCGGTCTACCGAGAAGCTCGAAGGCCTCATTATCGATGGGGACTTTTTTGAAAATTTCTGTTATCACATAAGTAATGGCAATTCCCAAAAAGCCGCCGAGGAAGGTTATCCCCAGGGCCTCGAGAAGGAACTGGCCGATAATATATATGCGCTTTCCGCCGACCGCCATTTTGACGCCGATTTCACGCGTCCGTTCCTTGATCGATACATACATGATATTGGCTACGCCGACACTGGCAATCAGGAGCGTTAGGGCGCCAATAATTCCGAGAAATACTTCAATACCGAACAGAATAGCGTGCGTCATGCGGTTGGTTTCGACAACATCCCAGAATGACAGGGCTCGGTCGTCTTTGGGATCGAATTTGTATCTGGCCCCCATCACTTCGAAAACTCTTTTCTCGACCGCCTTGGTATTATTCATATCCACCGGCTGGTAAATAATATTGTCCAAATAGGGATCGCCGAAAATACTGACAAAAGTTGTCGCCGGGATGATAATAACATCCTCATCCTGACCCTGGTAGCTGTTCATCTGCACCTTGTGCTTCATGACGCCGACCACTTTGAAGGGAATTTTTTGAATGTAAATGGTTTTGCCGACGGCGTCTTCATCTCCAAAAAGCCTGGTCTTAACGCCGTCGCCGAGAAAAGCCACCCGGCGCTTCATGTCCATATCCAGCTTATTCATGAATCTTCCGCCCGTTTCGGGAATCATATTACGCAGGTCCCGATATACCGGGAAGACCCCGTTGATTCTTTCATTGAGAATTTTGTCATTGTAATCGATCTCGACCGACCAGCGGATATATTCCCCGGCCACCTCTTTGAGCTCCGGCATATTTTTTTTGAGAAATTTGATATCGCTTTCATACAGGGGTATCCGCCGTCCTTTGCCGAAGCCTTCATGGGCGATCGAAGTCTGCCCGCCCCACATGATGACGATCCCCTCACCGAGACCGGTCGTCCCCTTCATGAACTGGACCTTCAAGCCTTCGCCGAAACCGAGCAGCATCATAATCGACATGGTGCCCCAGAGAATGGCCACCAAAGTAAGGATCATCCGTTTCCGCTGCTTGCGAAAGTCCCTGACAAATATATTGTAAAGAATCGATGGGCTCATATTCCACCTAAAATAATTTCAATGCTTTTACCGGTTCCAGGTTAGCGGCTCTCCGGGCCGGGAAAAAACCGGAAACCAGGGCAATCAGGCCGACGATCCCGACAGCCATCAAGGCGCCGGAAAAAGTAATGGTCGGCTCGCCGATATCTTCGGTAAGGCTCGGCGGCAGCGCCTTCATGAGACCGAAAGCCATCAGGAATCCAAGTGTCCCACCGATGGCGGTGAGCAGGATGGTTTCGAACATGAACTGGCTCATGATGACTCTTTTCTTGGCGCCCATGGCCATTTTTATGCCGATTTCCTTCGTCCGCTCTTCCAGCACCACATTCATAATGTTACTGACGCCGATTCCACCGGTGACCAGGGTCATACAGCCGATGCCGACCAGAAAGGCCCGGAAGGCAAGAAAGAAGGTGGCAAAGAATTTGAAACCCTCGGTCGTGTCCCAAATCATGAGCGCTTCGGTGTCCTTCGGATCAAAATTGTATTTCGAACCCAGGACATTTTTGATTTCCTGTTTGACCCTGCCCATCATATCCGGCCGGGGGGCCTGGACAATCATATTCTGGGGATAGCGATTCGACCACATGGTCCTGTAGGTTGAGGCCGGTATCCAGGCATGATTGTAATCACGCCCCGAATATGAGGAGTTCTGGTCTTTCTCTTTCATGATCCCGATGACCGTGAAGGGAACATTATTAATCATAAAAATTTTGCCGACATGGTCCCCCTGACCGAACAATCTTTCGGCCAGGCGGTTGCCGAGAAAGACGACCCGTTTCTTTTCAACCATATCGAGGGCATTGATGAACCGCCCGCCCTCCTGCGGTATCAGGCTTCGCATGTCGCAGAATTCCGGCCAGACGCCCGCCACTCGGGCGACCAGATTATTCTTGCCGGTTTTCATGGGAATACTGCCCCGGGCATACTCGGGAGAAATTCTCAATATCGAGGGAACCGCGGCCTTGATCCTGGCCACATCATCTTCGGTAAACATCACTCGACGTCCGCGGGGCAGGCCCTTCCATGGTTTTGATGTCAGGCCGGGCCAGATAATGCTTATATTCTCTCCCAATCCTTTAAACCTTTTCATCTGGGCCTTATACATCCCGGTACCGAAACCCATAAGCAATATCACCGCCGCCGTTCCCCAGAGAATACCGAACATGGTCATAAAGGTGCGCAATTTTTGGTTGCGCATATCCCGGAAAAACTGCTTGATGGACAGGAGCGGAAGCATCCTATTCGATCTCCTTTGGCGGCCGTTCGACCAGCATATCGCCCTCGGTAAGTCCCGACAGCACTTCTATATTGATGCCGTCGGACAGCCCGACTTCGATGACCAGGCGGTTGGTATCACCAAGGCTGTCATGCGTCTCGACATAAGCGGTATCATTGACAAATTCGATCAGCCTTTCCGGAATGACCAGAATACTGTCTTTCTTTTTAATGATAATATCGGCGTTGGCCGAATATCCGGCGCGAAGCAGTTTGGTGCCCATGTCGGTCAGTTTTATCTCGACTTCAAAAACGGTTGAGCCCTGATCCAGCCGGGCCTTTGGCGATATCCTAAGGACCTCACCCATGACCGTGTCCTTGGGCAGGGCGCCGACCTTGATCTCGGCCGCCAAACCCAATTTAAGTTTGCCCACGTCGATTTCATCGACCGTTCCTTTGAAAATCAGGTCCTCCATATAGGCCAAAGTCATCAAATCGGTGCCGGCCTGATATGAGGTCAGCGGAACGACCGGGTCACCTTCCTCGACCAGTTTCTGCAGAACCATGCCGTTGACCTGCGATTTAATTATATTATCAACTTTCAGGTCGGCGATTTGGGTATTGCCGGATTGAATCAGATCAAACTGTTCCTGGGCCAGTTGCAGCCTGAGGCGCGCTTCTTCGTAGGTTGCTTTCTTGCTTTCATACTCCTGATCGGAGATAAGTTCTCTGTCCAGAAGGGTTTTAAAGCGATCGTATTCGAGCTTGGCGTTGTCGAAAGCCACCTGATAAATCTCGACATTGCGCTTGGCGGTGGCAAATTCGATCGGGGTCGGGTCGGGAGCAACATCGATAAGAGGATCGCCGACTTTGACATAATCGCCCACCTCGACAAAAATCCTTTTGACGATTCCCGAAATTTTTGACTTGACCGAAGTTTCCTGACGTGGTTCAATTTTCCCCACGGCCAGAGCTTTGTCGATAATCGTTCCTTTTTCCACCTTGATTATTTTCTGGTCACCAGTCTTGCTGGCATTGCCGCTGAGGGCAAAGAAAAGGACAGTAGCAATGACTGCCACGATCACGCATATAAGGAGAATTTTTTTGACCATCTTTTCACTCTCGATATGTCAGGTTTATCTTTTTCCTCTGTTCTGTCTGTAAAATACGGATATTGAACGGTTTTGTTTCGCGGCCTGCTATTTTCACAGATATCCATCACTTGTGTTTGACCTCTATTTGAGGAAAATGTTGCTGAAAAAGCCTTAAATTTGCCTTTTGACCGTTCATTTAATCCGGCACCATTCCTTTTGACATTCTCCTTTAAATGGCATATTTTAAGAAATCCGGAGTATAAGAAGTTTTGGAGAACAGATATGCTTAGATTTAAATTACATTATTTGGTCATTACCTGTATCGTTCTTGCTTTATGCGGGTGTTCGAGTTCCGAAAAGGAAGCTAGGGCCGGTTCGGCCGCGAAAACCGATGCGGCTCCCGTGGACAGTTTGATTGTCGAATTGAAGGGAGAAGCCGGAAAGTCCGTCTTTGAAATCACACAGCGGGATCATGCCGTCGATTTTATTCCGAGCATTGCCGGAAACTTCGTCCAGGCTATCGATTCCATCGAGATCAACGGCAATTATGGCTGGATGTATTCGGTCAACGATGCGATGGGACAGGTTGCTTCGGACAAATATATAACCAATGACGGCGATATTATAAAGTGGCATTTCCGGAAATTTTAAAAACCTATGTTTTATAGGTGACAGGGGGATTTATGAATATCGACCGGATTCTTGACGGTAAAGAACTATTCCTGATTGCCGGGCCGTGTGTTGTTGAATCGGAAGAAATCTGTTTTACGGTGGCCGAACGATTGAAAAGTCTGTCCGAGAAATATCATCTCAATGTCATTTTCAAATCTTCCTATGCCAAGGCCAATCGCCTTTCGGGCGAATCATTCGCCGGTCATGGAATCGATGTCGGGCTGGGTATCCTGCGCAAGGTTCGTGATAATTTCGAATTACCGGTTCTTACCGACGTCCATGAGACCACAGAAGTGCTGATGGCCGCGAATGTGGTCGATATTTTGCAGATCCCGGCTTTCCTCTGCCGCCAGACCGAACTGGTGCGCCAGGCGGCTGCGACCGGCAAATGGATTAATATTAAGAAGGGGCAGTTTTTGGCGCCGGAAGATATGGACAAAATTGCGGCCAAGGCCAAATCGGGGAAAGTGCTTCTCACCGAAAGAGGTTCATCATTTGGCTATCACAATTTGGTGGTCGATTTCCGTTCCCTGCTGATAATGAAGCGGTTCGGTTATCCGGTCGTTTTCGACACCACTCATTCGCTTCAATTACCGGGCGGAATGGGCAATTTTTCATCGGGCCAGCCGGAGTTTATTATTCCATTCGCAAAGGCGGCGGTGGCAATCGGGATAAACGGTCTCTTTCTGGAAACACATCCCGAACCGGCCAAAGCTCTTTCAGATTCGGCGACCATGCTGCCGCTGGACAAACTGGAAACGTTCATCATGGAAATATTGAAAGTCAGAGAGGCTGTGAAGAATTAGATTATGACGGGCAAAAATAAGAAACGTCTTACTTACGAAGAATTCAAGGCGCGGTTGAAAAAAATCCGGCTGTTTGCCATGGATGTCGATGGTGTCCTGACCGATGATCATATATTTTTCGGTCCGGATGGTCTTGAGATGAAAAAATTCCATATCTCGGATGGCCTTTTTATCGTGCTGGCTATGCGGGCCGGGCTGGAAGTTGCCGTCGTCTCGGGGAGAAAATCGGAAGCCACGACGACCCGCATGAAGGATCTTGGTGTCAAATATGTCCTGCAGCAGATGCTTGACAAACGTAAACAGATTGCCCCGCTGCTCGAGGAACTGGGTATCAAACATTCCGAGGTAGCCTTTATCGGAAATGAAATTCTGGATATCGGCCTGGCCAGGGAGGTCGGGCTGTCGATTGCGGTAGCCGATTCGGCCAGCGAACTGCTGGATGAAGTTGATTATGTTACCCGGGCGAAGGGCGGCGAAGGGGCGGTGCGTGAAGTTATACAGGCATATTTCGACGGCAACGGCATTGATCCCGCTGCCCATTTAATATAGGTGCAAAAATGATTCTTGAAAACGGTCGTAAAGTAATCAGAAAAGAAGCCGAGGCAGTGGCCGATCTGGCCGAACGGCTCGATGAAAGTTTCACGCTGGCAGTACAGGCCATATTGGAATGCCGGGGAAAAATCATCGTGACCGGTATGGGCAAGTCCGGACTGGTCGGGAAAAAAGTCGCTGCAACATTTTCATCGATCGGCATACCGGCTTTCTTTCTGCATCCGGCCGAAGCGGTCCATGGCGACCTGGGGCTGGTACGCACCGATGATATCCTGATAGCCATTTCCAAATCGGGCGCCACGGAAGAATTATATACGATTTTGCCGACTATCAAACGTCTCGAAGTAAAAATAATCCTTCTCACCGGGCAGATGGCCTCTCCACTGGCCTCGAAATGCGACATCGTTCTTGACTGCTCGGTCAAATCCGAGGCCTGCCCGAACAACCTGGTGCCGACCTCATCGACCACGGCGGCGCTGGTGATGGGCGATGCTTTGGCCATTGCGCTGCTCGAGGAACGGAATTTCTCGGCGGATGATTTCGCGCATCTTCATCCCGGCGGGTCGCTTGGCCGCAGACTGCTGATGCGGGTCGAGGACTTGATGCACACCAATTCCGAAATACCGGTTGTCAAACCGGAAACGCCGATGCTCGACGCCATCCTCGAGATAACCGGCAAAAGACTGGGCACGGTGCTGGTCGCCGACGCCGATGACATGCTGGTCGGGATCTTTACCGATGGCGACCTGCGGCGATTGGTGCAGAAGGATAAGGGGTTCCACGATCGGGCGGTGAGTGAGGTCATGGTGAAAAAACCGAAGACCATAAAGCGGGGCGCGCTGGTGGATGAGGCCCTGGCTATGATGGAAAAATATTCCATAACGGTGCTGCCCGTCATAAATAGGGACGGTCACCCGATCGGCATTATTCATTTGCATGATATTCTGAAATCAAAACTTGTTTGATTCCCGTGAAAAATAAGCGACTGCAAAGAATAAAAAACAATCTTGTCTATCGCTTTGCCGTTTTTGTTAAATGGTTTTTTAATATTCTGCCGCGATCGATGGCGGTTTTTGTCGGAAGCGTTTTCGGATATATCGCTTATTATTTCAGCACGAAAGACAGGGCGACCGCGCACATGACGCTGCAGATGGTATATCATGAAAGCCTGACTGCGGCTCAGTGCGAGCGAGTCATAAAAAATTTGTACATGAATTTCGGAAAAAATCTGGCCGAGGTGTTCCGAATAAGGAAACATTATTCCCGGAAGATAAAAAGTCTTATCGATGTCGAGGGTCTGGAGCATTTTGATGCCGTATATAATCGTGGCAAAGGCATGGTTGCCGTCACCGGGCATATCGGTAATTTCGAACTGCTGGCGGTATATTTTGCCGAGCGGGGATATAAAGTGTCGGTTATCGGCCGGGAGATGTATGATAAAAGACTGGACAAGCTTCTGATCGACAATCGGGAATCGATGGGGATCGTAAATATTTCGACCACCGATTCGCCGCGCCGGATTATGAGAATTCTTCGCGACGGCTATGCCCTGGGGGTGCTGATGGATACCGATTCGATGCGCGTCCGTTCGGAGTTCGTTCCGGCCTTCGGAAAACTATCATATACGCCGGTGGGACATTCGATTCTGGGACTCAAAGCCGGGGCGGGATTTGTCCCGGCGGCCTGTGTCCGAGTCGGTGACCGTTATAAAGTGATTGTCAAACCGGAAGTTACGATTGAATCGAGCGGCGATTTCGACAAAGATGTGTATAATATTACAGCCAAATGCACCAAAGCGCTTGAGGAGATAATCGATGAATACCGGGACCAGTGGATCTGGATTCACAACCGCTGGCTGACGAGACCGGTGGATGAGAGGATAGAAAAAGTCGATAATAAAGATAAGGGATAAAATGATTAGATTAACCGCAGTGATCATAGTTTTATTTCTGGCGGCTGGTTTCGGATGCAGCGACAAGAACGAAATCAAGGCGCCGGGGGCGGGTGATGGTTCACTGGCCGATACCAGCGCCATCCGTCCCGATCAGCAGATCAAAGGAGCCTCGATATTTCTGTTCAAAGGCTCGGTCCGATCAACCGAAATCAAGGCGGATTATATCGAGAAGTATAATAAACAGGATTCCACCCTGGCCTGGGGGCTCGACGTTCATTTTTATAATCACAAGGGGATTGAAACCTCGCACCTGATCGCCGACAGCGGGCTGGTTCGCGAATCGGTGCAATACATGGTGGCGAATGGTCATGTCGTGGTCGTATCGAAAGAGGATAATTCGCGCCTTGAGACAGAACAGCTTTTCTGGAACGGTCTGGAGCAAAAAGTCACGACCGATGCTTATGTCACGATCTATCAGGACGGTGATACGCTGATGGGTTACGGCTTCGAAGCGGACCAGGATTTGAAGGGTTTCAAAATCAAACGGCAGGTTAAAGGCGCTTTCAAAGATACCAAAGATTTGACGGAGTAATATTCAATAGAGTAGATTAAATTCATCGCTGTTTGGTATATATAAGGCAAACCTTTTGTATTTTTCATCTATATTTTTGCGATTAGATATATACGCCAGTAATAATACACTATCAATGACAATTTCTCCAACATCCCATTTTTCGGCAACATTACTTCCCGAACCGCCTTCGTCATGTACAGGATAACCGTATTGATTCCATTTTTCCGCAACCTCCTGGATTGCAGCCAAGTAAGAAAATTTTGCACCTTCCATATGCATAGTCGCCATGAGTTTTATGAGAGGTGTAAAAGATGTACGGGACATTTTGATGTATGTTTCCGATAGAGAAGAATCCAATTTCTTTTCCACCCATATATGTGCCAAACTGTTGCTGTCAATATGAATATTCCAATATGTATCTCCCTCAAGGACGATTCCCAGGTACTCCAGACAGCTAAAACCAAGCGTGTCTTGACCGAATCGGGATGCATCAGCGATTGGCCGGGGAGCTTCATTGCAGTTTAAGGCAGCGGCAATTACAATTAACAATATTATAATTAATTTGTCTAATACCGGTGGTACGCCACGGGTTGCTTCTGACATATTGCTATTCATAAAGCTCAAAATCCCTGGTTTCCAATATATATTTACCAAAACGTAACTCTTTAGGGTCGATTTCATTTTCTTTATAGGATATGACTTTTCTAAATATAATAACGCTATCGACAATGACGATTTCCTCAGCCTTTTTTGGATCGAAATCAGTGTTCTTTATTCCCATGCAATCATACAGAAACTTAAGGTCGGGTCGTTTCCTGCATATTTGACACAGGTTAATATAGTGATATGATTTGGCCATCAAGGCTACAGCTTCACCCACATCCTTCATTAGATTCATGGCAATATTCCTGTCGGCGACCTTCACCGAAGCAAGGGTTGCACTATCAAGATTTGCCTCGACCCATATTTGCAGGACGTTAGCGCTGTCAATATGGTAACAAAAATAATCTCTCAGCTGATGACTGCGGTATTCAAGATAATCGAGACAGCTTATGCGAATCGAATCCTGCTTCAAGGACTCAATTGTAATATTTCTTCTTGATTGTCCGGATGATGTTTCAAAGATGATGCTGGCAAAGACAATCAGAAGGAGACATATTATCCGCTTCACAGAAGTTCTCCTTGTGATTTTGTCGGATTTTGCCTTTCATATAGATTACGTCGTGAGATATCGGAATTATTGTTTTTTGACGATATTTAAAAAGGCAGGGTATTCACCCCGCCTTATGTTTTTCCATTTTTGATCAGGCGCCCTGCAAAGATATAAGACCCGGATTATTGTCGGGACATTTTGCCCTCCCAAAGATATTCGAGACACTCAAGAAAGACTAAATTTTTAGAATATAAATTTTCTCCAAAACATTAATTGACAAAGTCTTTATACTGTATATATTCTATGCTCAAACCTTATAAATAATCGGAGCATAGATGGAGCAAGCGTTGCAGGGGAATATCGGTCGTTTCACGTTGCCCGAGATATTTCAGCTTGTCGCCAACAGCCGAAAAACCGGAACTCTCGGGATCCAAAAAGACGACGATATCGTAATGGTATATTTCAAGTCGGGGCGGATTATCTATGGCTACGGCCCCCGCCAGACTTATCATATAGGACAGCTTCTCAAGGATCGCGGACGCCTTTCAGCCCAGCAGCTCGAAGACGCCGTCAATACCCAGGCCAGAGAGGCTTCTTCCAAACGACTCGGTCAGATACTGATGGAAAAAAAGTATATCGACCGCGCCGATCTGGAAAATGTTGTCCGAAGCCAGGTGGAAGAATTGATTTACTCCCTTCTCTCATGGGAGACCGGGACCTTCAAGTTTTATGAGAACCAGTATCCGACCGAGGAAGAAATCACGGTCAATATCTCGGTCGAGAATGCCATTCTCGAAGGCTACCGGCGGATCGATGAATTGAATCGGATTAAAGAGGCCATGCCTGACTTTAATATCGTTCCGGTCATCGCGGCCACGCCGCCGGAAAGAAAATCGAGTATATCGCTTAATTCCGAAGAATGGAACCTGCTTTCACTGGTGGACGGCAAACGGACCATCGAGGAAATCGTCCAGATCTCACCGCTTGCCCGGATGGACACGCTTCGCAAACTGGGGGCGCTTAAACTGGCCGGGCTGCTGAAAGTCGGCGGCAAAAAACAGGAGCCGACCGATCATCTGCAGTCGATGGTTGACCGGGTTTCGCAACTTCTGGAAGAATATCTATCGTTGAAGTCGAAACCGTCCAAAGCTGAAAAAACTACGGTTGAAAATATCCAGCAAACGGTTCACTCCCGCCTGTCCCCGGCGGACCTGGCGCCAAACTCGATCGAGGAAGAGCGTTGAGCCGACTGCAAACACTCAGAAAACTGGAATCGACCCTGGAGAATTTTCTCGTCAAAGTGGTCGAATCGGAAGAAGGGCGGATGAGTACGCTTAAAAGTGTCGATACCCTTGATGAAATTGCGCGCGATTCGCTCAAGGGGCGGATTATCAACAACCGGCTGGGCGACTGGTTTGCCGAAAACCGCAATAAGGTCGAAACCAAAAAATGTGACATGTCATCGCTGGCGTCGATCGGTAATCTTTTAGGCGATATTCGTTCCGGACTTGACCCGGCCGATCCGATTTCGCGGAAACTTTCCGACCAGATCGACAACTGGCGGGAACAAGGGGTTGTTCCGAAGCGCAAACTGATCCTCAAAATGAAGGCAAAACCGGTCGAGGACAACCTTCTGGGCAGATTCCTTGATTTTATGGGGCGTGAGATAAAACACCTCGATTCCGGTGAATTCGAAGGGTGGCATTTGCTGCAGATTCTCGACGATGTCCTGAAATCGGCTGCGGCCAAAGAAGATACGATGTTTATCCATCTGGCCGGTTCGATGATTTATTTTCTCAAAATGAACGGCTATAAGGTGACCCCGTTCGCCAAACGGCTCAAGGAAATCGAACAGGAACGACTTGGAGGCGGCCGTGCTGAATGACGCCGAAAAAGCCTATTACCGGGCTCTGCAGGCACTTAAGGAAAAAGATTACCGCGCCGCTACAGGATTTTTAAAAACTACCGAAAATCAGTTTGCGGAAAGGCCGGAATTACGTATATTATCCGAGGCGACCGAGCTATTGCTGGCCGTCAAAGATGAAATTTTTGAACTTGAAAACGAAACGATTGAGATAGAGGAGATTCTGATTAATGGCGAAGAAACAGAGTTTCGCGGATAAGGCTTCGAAGAAGAAACATTCGGTAAACTGTCCGGTATGCGAGCAGATGATTACCTATGTTAAATATGCCAAAGCCGAAAGATCCGACAAGGGCTGGAGATTCCGCACGGTTAACGTCGGTGTTTGCAAGTGCAATCACGCGGAAATCTATGGCTGATTTAAGGTCGGCATAATATAAAATACCCCGCTCTTGCAGGCGGGTATTTTTTTATAAACATTATTGGTAAATGCAGCACCTGTTAGAAAATAAATTTTTCCCATTCGTCAACAAGCCGGGTCGCTACATTGGCGGCGAACTGGGACAAGTAGTCAAGAATCCCGAAAACCGCTTCAAAGTCGCGCTCGGTTATCCCGATATGTATGATGTCGGGATGTCGTATCTCGGCCTTCAGATTCTTTACAATATTATCAATGCCGACGACCGGTTCCTGTGCGAGCGGATCTTTGCACCGGACCGGGATGCCGAAGCGGTCATGCGGCGCGAAAATATCCCCATGTTCAGCCTGGAATCATTCCGGCCGCTGGGCGAGTTCGACCTGGTCGGATTTACGCTTGCTTATGAAATGGTCTTTACCAATATGCTCAACATTCTCGATCTGGCCGGAATACCTCTTCGCGCCGAAAACCGCACTGATGATCATCCGCTGATAATCGCCGGCGGTACGGTGGCGCACAATCCGGAGCCGACCGCACCATTCATTGATCTTTTTTACATTGGTGAGGCCGAGGATGATCTGATCAGGCTGCTGGAAATACTCAATGAAACCAAAGGTCGACCACGCGCCGCCCGTCTCGAAGCGGTTGTCGGGGTGTTCCCGTCGGTCTATGTTCCGCGCTTCTATGATCCTCTAACGCATCAGCCTCTGGTCGATTTTGCTCCCGCGAAAATTAAAAGCAATAAGGTCGCTTCCATAAAGACCGACTATTATCCTGACCAGCAGATTGTTCCTTTTATCGAAACGGTGCATGACCGGCTGGCGGTGGAAATCATGCGCGGCTGTCCGCATGGATGCCGCTTTTGCCAGGCCTCGAGCATTTACAAACCGGTCAGGATTCGTTCCAAGACGGATATTATCGGGCAGATTCATGCTCAGGTGAGCCGCACCGGATATGATGAAGTATCGTTGATGTCACTCTCATCGAGCGACCACCCCGATATCATACCCATGACCATCGAACTGGCTCGCGAGTTGGAGCAGAAAAAAGTCACGTTGTCGCTGCCATCGCTGCGGCCGGGAACCTTTACCCAGGAACTGGCCGATGCCATCAAGGCAACCCGAAAGACCGGATTGACTTTTGCCCCGGAAGCGGGGACGGAAAGGCTGCGGGCGGTGATCCGGAAAAATATCACCGACCAGGCCCTGTATGATACCATCGATCTGGTTTTCCGCAACGGCTGGAACCTGGTAAAGCTGTACTATATGATCGGTCTGCCGACCGAGACCGAGGAGGATATCGAGGGCATTGTGCAGATGATTCGCCGCTCGGTCAATGTCGGCAAGAATATCAGGGGCAGGAATATCATCAATGTTACCATCTCGCCCTTTTCCCCCAAGGCGCACACCCCGTTCCAGTGGGATGAGCAGGCTTCGCCGGAAACCATCCGCGAGAAAAACGACTACCTCAGGAGAAAGGCCCATCATCCTCTGGTCAATATCAAACTTCGTGATCCGGAGCTCTCATTTCTGGAAGGAATCATCGGGCGCGGCGGGCGGGAACTAGCCGATGTCATCGAAACCGCCTTCAAAGACGGCGCCCGTTTCGACGGTTGGGGCGAGACTTTTGATTTTGAGCTGTGGCGGCGCTCTTTTGCGAAAAATAATATCGATCCATATGAATATCTGAAGGGCAAATCATTTTCCGCCATCCTGCCCTGGTCCCACATACAACTGGCTCAATCGACTGAGCAATTGGTCAAAGAACGTAACCGTACTTCGACCCTTCTGATGGCGCCGCCTAAAAAGCAGGCGGTTATTGCCCTCGAAAAAACAAATGATGATGATGATGACGATGATATGTACGGTTTTGGGCGGTCCCGCAAAAAACTTGCGGCGCGCTCGACGTCCATCCCGACCAAAAGCAAGGTGCGGGTCAGATGGGGACGAAAGGGTCTGGTTCGTTTCCTGTCGCATCTGGATAATGTCCGTGTAATCGAGCGGGCCATCCGCCGCGCCGGTTTGCCGGTGGAGTATTCCCAGGGCTTTCATCCGCATATGAAGCTGTCATTCGGGCCGCCGCTGCAGCTGGGTTATTCATCAGAAGCGGAATATTTCGATCTGCAGCTGGAGCGCCCGTTCGATACGGTCATGGCGTCCGCCTTCAACAAAGAATTGCCACCCGGATTTTTCATTCTCGACAGTCGCGGCGTTATAGATAACAAGGTTTCGCTCTCGGGACGTCTCAACCGGGCGGTTTATCAGGCTTTTGTGGCCAGGGATGATAATTATCCTGCGATGATAGAAGCGCTCATGGCCCGGGATATGATCGAAATCGAGAGATCCGGCAAAGCGGAAACCAGAATTGTCGATATTCGCGGCGCCCTGTTCTCGCTGGAGTATCGCGAAGAATCTGCCGCCGAACCGGGGATGGCGGAACTTTATATGGAACTTGGTGTCGGCGAGGGGGGTTATGCGCGGCCCACCGAAGTTATTCTGGCGGCCGGTATTGCCGATCAGGAAACTATAAAAGCCGTGAAATGTCACCGCCGGGAACTTTTGTACATTGATGATACCGGCCGACGGCTGACCCCGATGGAGTTTTGATTAATGACGGACAAAAAAGCAAAATTTGATCCGGTCCGTGGCACGGTTATTGAAATTCTGGGTCTTATCGAAAGCGGTCAGTTTACCGCCGCCGAGGCCATCTCACTGGCCACTGAAGGCAAATCATTCACCGATCTTGATCAACGCTTCATTCGACAACTGGTCAACGGCACCGTCAAGTTAAAAAGGCGGCTGGATCATGATATAAGGTTTTTTCTCAGCAAACCATCCGAAAAAATGCCGCAAAGGCTCGTCGACATATTACGGCTGGGTTTTTTCCAACTCTTTTTTACCGACCGCATTCCCGATGCCGCCGCGGTTTCGGAATCGGTCAACCTGGCGCATCATTTTTGTGATGCCTCGCGCGCCCGCCTGGTCAATGCCGTCCTGAGAGCGACTTTAAGGGACCCGAAACGAATCAAATTCCGGAATAAGAACGAGGATCCGGCCTCGTATCTGGGCAATATGTATTCGTTCCCCGACTGGTTCGTGAATTACTGTCTGAGTGAATTCGGCTTCGAGAGAACCGAGAAAATGCTGGCCGAGATGAATCTTCCGCCGCGCATTTCATTCCGGGCCAATTTGATCAAGACCAAGATCGAGGAGGTTAAGCAAATTCTCGATGAAGCCGGTCTGAAGTATGCCGGCGGTGAATATCTGCCGGAATTTTTTCATCTTGATGAGGGCAATTTTCCGCTCGAGGATCAACTTGTCAAAACCGGAAAAATTTATATTCAGGATGAATCAGCCGGCATGGCAGTCAGGCTGTTGAACCCCAAAATGGGGATGAACGTTCTTGATGCCGCGGCCGCTCCCGGCGGCAAAGCAACTTATGCCGCCTCACGGATGCGCAACCAGGGGATGATTACCGCGGTCGATAAATCACGCCCGCGGCTGGAACTGCTGATCGAAAACTGCAAGCGGATGGGCGTCAAAATCGTCAATCCGGTTCTCGAAGATAATCTCGACTTCAAAGGCGGCCCGTTCGACCGGGTCATTCTTGACGCCCCCTGTTCCGGGTGGGGCAATGCCGGGAAACATTCCGATTTGCGCTGGACCAAAACGCAGGAAAATGTCGATAAACTTTTCAAAGTGCAGTCGGCCATGCTCGATCGAGTCGCCCGGCTGGTCAAGCCGGGAGGATTGCTGGTTTATTCCACCTGCACCATTATCCGCAAGGAAAACGATGATGTTGTCGAGGAATTCATCGTTCGCAACAAAAATTTTACTCTCGAATCGGCCGGACAGTATTTTACCGGGGATGTCGTTTCGGAAAGAGGGTTTCTGAAAACATATCCCGGATTTGCCAACCTCTCCGGCTCATTTGCGGCGCGGCTGAAACGAAAAATCAAGGATCGCGCGCCCAAAAAATAATTGATGAACTTTTGGCTAAAAAATTGTAACATAAATATATGATCGACCGCGACCAAAAAGGTAAGACCGACTTCAGAACGAAATATGCCGCCTGGCTTCCGGCTGGAAGCTGGAAGCGAAGGATTGTGCATTTCGCCGGCTATCCCTTCGCGGTCTTTATTATCCTGTTCTTATTCATGGATGATATGGTTATGCCGATCGTCACCCGCCACGGTTCCGAATTCGAGTTGCCCGACGTTGTCGGTTATCAAAAAGAAGATGCGACCGAACTTCTGAAAATGGTCGATCTTGGTCTTGAAGTGACTTCCGAGGAATATCACCCGGACAAACCGCCGGGAACGGTGTTGTCGCAATATCCCCCGGTCGGGACGATGGTGAAATCGGGCCGTATTATCAAGGTGGTTACCTCGATCGGGCAGAAATTTATCAAAGTGCCGCAGCTGGCCGGGTTTTCGGTGCGGCAGGCCAAGCTCAATATTGAGGCGGCCAACCTGATACTGGGCGATGTCGCCTGGACCTTTTCCGACTCGCTTCCGGAACGAGTGGTGGTCTTTTCGTATCCTGCCACCGGGACCGAAATCCTGATCGGGTCGCCGGTCAACCTGATGGTCAACCGAGGGCGGTTGTCGGGCATTGTTTTCATGCCCAATCTGGTCGGAAAGCAGCTCGAGGAAGCGGTTTCGATGCTAAAAGGACTGGGGCTCAAGGTCGGGCTGGTGACGCACGTCCGCAATGAGAATTATCTTCCCGAGACGGTCATGGAGCAGTCGGTCGAGGAAGTGACCGAGCTGGAAGTCGGCGAAGAAATCGATCTGGTCGTCACCACGACGGAATAATGTCTGATTAGTGCACGGCATTTATAGATTTGGAGGGAGCAATTCATGAAAAAGTACATGGCCCTTTTCTCGGCGTTTGTTTTTGCCGCCGGTTTATTCGTATCAGGCTGCGGCAAGGATCAGGAAAAGACCGACGACCAAGACTTCGAACAAAAACGGCTGGCCGGCGAGTATCCCGATGCAACCGTCCTGAATAGAGCGGCCGAAAAAGAGATCGAGTCGTTTGCCTTCTCGTTGAAGAAAGGGCTTAGCGAAGCGATGCGTACCGGCGGGCCGGTCAATGCCATCGCCGTTTGCAGCGAACTGGCGCCCGAGATTGCCATGGCGCACGCGAAAGAGGGCTGGTCGATTATGCGCATCTCCGACAAGAGCCGCAACCGGAACAACCGGGCAACCGCCGAGCAACTTGATATTCTTACCGAATTCTATCGGGTGACCCAGCCGCTGCCCTTTATCGCCGGATGGAAGAGGATTTCCGGTAAGCAGACTTATTATTATTACAAACCGATATATGTGCAGGAAATGTGTTTGAACTGCCATGGATCGAAGAACGATATTAAACCGGAAACGGCGGCCAAACTGGCCGAATTGTATCCCGATGACGCCGCGGTCGGATATAAAATCAATGACCTGCGCGGAATGTTTGTGGTCGAGATTGCCTGGCCGGCCGGACGCGCCCATGCCGAAGCCCTGGTTGCCGATTCGATATAACGTCGTCTATATTCAATAAAATCAAAAAGCAGGATCACTTGAAGTCGATCCTGCTTTTCTTATATCGCTGCCTTTTTAGTTCGGGCTGGTCGGCGGCGGCCCTGATCGATAGAGGTAGTTGACCAGGACGACCACATCGAGCAGATTAATCGCGGAATCGCCGTTGGCATCGGCCTGCGCCTGTGGTTCCGGCAAAGATCCATCTTTATACAGGAACTTGATAATACAGACCGCATCCATGATATTAAGGGCGTCGTCGTTGTTGGCATCACCGGGAATGAAACCTCCGACCGCCAGGGCGCCCATGTCGTTGCGGCTGCCGTCGGGATCATTGTACAGCGGGTCGGGGTCACCGGCATCGATACAAGGTGAACCTTCGGTCAGATTGAAATTCTCATCGAATAGCGGATCGGCGCTTATCGATTCGAAACCGGCTTCCGCATTGATATAGTCGATCGGGTTACCGTAAACATCATTATATGACAGCGCCGACGACAGCGCTGAATCCTGCAGATGGATGCCATAACCGCCGTTGAAGGCAATTATATTGTTTTTGATTATCGGGACCTCGTTCGAGAAGGATGAAATCCCGCCGTTGGTGCAGTTGACAATAGTGTTATTGATAATCACAGCCGGGGCAGGGCCGATACCGGCGCTTGGCGGATAGCCGGATCCGGCCAGGTTTATTGCCGCCCACTCGGTCGTATGCTGGTCCCTGAAAAGGTTGTATCTTATGGTCGGGCCCGAGTTTTCGCAATAGACACCGAGCCACCCCTCGAGCAGAGTGAACCCTTCCAGAACCGCATCCTGCGTTTCGCCATGGTTGAAGGTCACCAGTGCGCTGTACATCGAATCACTGCCGGTGATAACGGTCATCAGCGGGCCGCTGTTGGATCGAACCACAATCAGCTTGCCGTTAAAATTGATGAGCCCATCATAGGTTCCCGGCGCCACCAGGACCGTGTCGCCGTCATCCGAGGCATCGATGGCCCCCTGAATCGTCTCGTAATCACCGGGAACCAGAATGGTGACAAAGGAGGTTCGGACTTTGAATTCTTTCATATTCCAGCCGCCCCACGTTTCACCGTCGCTGACTCTGATTCGCACGAAATAGGGGACCCGTTCTTCGAGCGGCGTTCCGTCATAAACAGCACTTGTATCACCTGAATAAACGGGACCGGAGGCCCACATCTCGGCAACCGACCAGTCGTCATCCGTCCCCACTTCGATTTCATATTGCTGCTGCATCGTTGCATCGGGATCGATATAGGTCCAGAAGAATTCCGGAGTCAGGGTCGGGACGGCATTCGGATTAACACCGGCGCCAAAATTGAGATTTGCGGCAAATGGATAATTGTTTACTATCGGCAAGGCCCCCATATCGCTTCGGCTTCCATCAGGGTCATTGTACTGCGCGTCGGGATCACCGGCATCGATACAAGGTGAATTCGGCGCCAGTGTAAAATCGGGATTGAAAAGCGGATCATCGCTTATCGAACCGGAATCGGGATAGACATTTATATAATTGACTGAATTGCCATAAACATCATTAAAGGCCAAAATCGAAGGATAACTTGCCTTTTGAAGATGGATTCCATAACCGCCGTTGAAGGCAATAATATTGTTCCTGATAACCGGCGCCTCGGTCGAAAATGACGATATTCCGCCGTTGGCACAGTTGACAATGGTGTTATTGACAATCACCGCCGGAGCCGGACCGGACCTGGCGCTTGGCGGATAGCCGGGCGCCGCCAGATTTATGGCCGCCCATTCGGTTGTATGCTGATTTTTTAAAAGATTGAATTTGATGGTTGGACCGGAGCCTTCGCAGTACACTCCAAGCCATCCCTCGAGCAGGGTGAATCCTTCCAGCACAGCATCCTGCGTTTCGCCGTGATTAAATGTGACCAGCGCGCTGTACACCGAATCACTGCCCGTAATTACTGTTTGCAGCGGACCGTCACTGGACCTGACCACAATCAACTTCCCATCGAAGTTGATAAGTCCTTCATAGGTCCCCGGAGCCACCAGAACCGTATCGCCGTTCAACGCATAGTCGATGCCTTCCTGAATTGAGGCAAAATCAAGTGGAACGTTGACAGTAATGATAGTGGTATGGATTATAAACATCTCCTGTTCCCAGGAGCTCCAGTTACTGCCGTCACTCACTCGAATCCGCAGGTAGTATGCTCCTCTGTCGGTCAGCGGTAAGCCGTTATAGACGACACTGGTTTCATTCGAGCTTACCGGACCAGGAGCCCACATTTCGGCGACGGACCAGTCATCATCCGTTCCGACTTCGATTTCATATTGCTGTTGTTCAGTTTCCGGATAACTGAGATAAGACCAAAATATTTCCGGGATTAGAGTTGGAATGCTCAGGTTGGCAATGTCGGGGCCGAAATTTATGTTGTCAACAGCCAGGAAGTTTTCGCCTGACGGAAGCGCTCCCATATCATTACGGCTGCCGTCGGGATCATTATATAATGGATCGGGATCGCCGGCATCGATACATGGAGAAGCCTGGGAGAGCCTGTAATCGAGGACAAAATCCGGGTCCTCGCTGATTGAAGTGGAATCATGAGACAAATTCAGATAATTTACTCCATTTCCATACAAGTCATTGTAAGAAAATTCTATCGGTAGAGAAACGGATTGCAGGTGAATACCATAATGCGCATTAAAGGCAATAATGTTGTTTTTGATAATAGGCGCTTCGGTCGAGAATGATGAAATCCCGCCGTTGGCACTATTGATGATCGTATTATTTATGATTACGGCCGGGGCAGGGCCGATACCGGCACCGGGCGGATAACCCGGCGCGGCCAGGCTGATGGCGGCCCACTCGGTCGTGTGTTGATCCTTTAATATATTGTAATTAATCGTCGGACCGGAACCTTCACAATATACACCCAGCCAGCCCCCGAGCAGAGTGAATCCCTCCAGAACCGCCTCCGAAGTTTCGCCGCTGTTGAATGTCACCAGAGCGCTGTAAACTACGGCATCACCGGTGATAATCGTCTCCAGCGGACCATCGCTGGATTTAACAACGATCAGCTTACCATTGAAATTTATATGACCGTTATAAGTTCCCGGTGCAACCATAACAGTATCATAATCGACCGCCGCGGCGATACCATCCTGTATTGTCGATTGATCGCTCGGTACATTAATAGTCGCCGACATGGCGAAAATTGCGCTGCCAAAAAACATGACGACCAGATAGATTAATTTTCCGGATAACTTCATGTTGTCCTCCCAAGGTAGTATATTCCAAATATCAGGGCCGCTTATTGAGTGGCAGCCTGATTGAATCCAATAAAGTATAACCGGAAGTAGATTTTTTGTCAATGTAATTCCGATGAATGTACGGCATTTTCGATCCATATCGATGCCGATTAATGAAGAATACATCCACGATAGTTATCAGGCAAATTCAAATCCGATCTGTTTTTTTGTTCGCCCCCCCATTAGGAAGTGCAAATACCATAATAACTTATGTAAATAATGAAAACCGACGAGGAATTATCCTATTTATGCCGTATAAATTGCTGAAGATTCGATTCTTAAGATATGCCGAATATGGACAGTTATTTTTATATTTTCCATATTGCCTTATTTGAGGATAGTTATTAAATTGGAAATGTCTTACTGCCTTTTCAAGGCAGTTGTCTTTTCAGGCAGGGGGTCTTAGTTGCATAGAGAAAACAACCAGGATGATGAGACCCGGTCGTACATGATTCTTCCCCGTGGAACCAGAATCGGCCATTATCAGATTGTCGAAGAAATAGGTTCCGGCGGAATGGGCGAAGTTTATCTGGCCGAAGATACCGAGTTGGGCCGTAAGACGGCCCTCAAATTTCTCAGGTCCGATATCTGCCGCGATGAAAGCTGTCGCATTCGTTTCCGTCGTGAGGCTCAGGTGGCGGCCAAACTGAATCACCCGAATATTGTGACCATATATGAGGTTTCCGAGTATGAGGGACGGCCTTTTCTTGCCATGGAACTGGTCGAGGGAAGGGACTGCCATGATGTCATCAAGTGCGGCGAGCTTGGCCTGGATAACATCGTCGATTTCGCCATTCAGATTTGCGAAGGGCTGAATGAGGCTCACAATTCTGGCATCATTCACCGTGATATAAAACCGTCCAACATTATTCTCGACAGTAAGGGACGCTGCCGCCTTCTGGATTTTGGGCTGGCTGCGATGCTTGGAAGCGAGAGGCAGACACCCAAGGGAGTAGCGATCGGGACGGTCGGCTATATGTCGCCGGAGCAGGTCAACGGCCGTCAGGCCGATCATCGCAGCGATATTTTCTCACTCGGTATCGTCCTGTATGAAATGATAACCGGACGACAGCCTTTTCTTAAGGGAACTGTCCAGGAAACCTTCAGCGCCATCACTCAATCCGTTCCCGAACCACTGGCGCGGTACAAGGCCGACGTACCAAACGGTCTGCAAAAGATTATTGATAAGGCTCTGGACAAAAATCCGGAAATGCGGTACCAGCATGTCGGGGACATGCTTACCGATTTCAAGCGCATCAGGCGGGAGTTGTCGTTGCCGGGATTCGACAGCGCGGAATTCTATACCGCGATGCATCCATTACGGCGGCGCCTGTGGATCAGTCTGGCCTCGCTTCTGGTGGTGTTGATTATCGTCTCAACGGCAATGCTGGCTGTACCATCGATGCGGCGCGGGGTGCTGAAAACGTTCGGGATTAAAACGGTCCCAGCCAGAAAATTTCTGGCCGTGCTGCCCTTTGCCAATATCGGAAACAATGATGCAAACCAGGCTTTCTGCGACGGCCTGATGGAGACCCTGACCAGCAAAATAACACAGTTGGAACAATTCCAGGATTCTTTCTGGGTCATTCCAGCCAGCGAAGTGCGTGAGCGGCGTATAGTCAGCGTCAATCAGGCCAAGCGGGCCTTTGGCGTTACCCTGGCGGTGACCGGAAGTGTGCAGCTGGCCGGCGATGAGGTTCGTATGACACTTAATCTCATAGATGCCATAAACGGGCGGCAGTTGAACTCTATTGTCATTGATGCTTCTCTATTCAATGTGGCGGCGCTTCAGGATTCAACCGTTCTGGAACTGGCCGAGGTGCTGGAACTTCAGGTTATGCCTGAAGAAAGGCGTATCCTGGCTTTGGGCGGCACCACCGATCCGGAGGCGTACGAGCTGTACATTAAAGCCTGCGGCTACCTTCAGCACTCCAATGAAATCGAAAATATCGATACCTCCATCTTCCTCTTTAAATTGGCGCTTCAAGAGGATTCGACATATGCGCTGGCGTATGCCGATCTGGGTCGCGCTTATTGGGAGAAATATGAAATAAGCAATTCATCGGAATGGATCGAGCCCGCCCTGAAAAATTGCCGGCGATCGATAGCTATCTCCAATCAGGTGGCAGTATCGCACGTGATTCTGGGTTCTATTTACAAGGGAACCGGGCAGTACGAAGACGCCATCGATGAGTTTAAGCGGGCCATCGATATTGATCCATCGTCGCACAAAGCTTACCGCGAACTGGCCGACACCTATGTAACTCTTAACAGGATTGAAGATGCCAGAACAACGTATGAAAAAGTCATTAAATTAAAACCGGATTACTGGACGGCATATTATGATCTGGGACTGTTTTATCTTTAATCTTGGCCGGCCGGATGAAGCCTTTGAACAAATGGATATGGTTATGAAATTATTGCCCGAAAGCGACAGCGATTACAATAATGTCGGGGCGCTTTATTTTTATTATGAGCGCTGGGATGATGCCCGCTCGATGTGGGAAAAATCTTTGAAGATTGAGCCGAATTATGGCGCCTATTCCAACCTGGGGACACTGCACTTTATGGAGCATCGCTATATCGATGCCGCTGCCATGTATGAAAAGGCCAAAGCGCTCGACAGTACCGATTATCAGGTGTGGGCCAATCTTGCCTCTGCCTATGGCCAGATACCGGGGCAGGCCGCCAGAGCCGATGCCGCTTATCAAAAGGCCATCAATATGGCCGAGGAACTGCGGCGGGTGAACCCGCGCGACCCTGAATTGCTGGCCAACCTGGCCGAATGCAGCGCCGTGACCGGCGACAGCGCCCGGGCGCTGTCATTGATTGAGCAGTCACTGGACCTGGCCCCCGAAAATATCATAATCATGGCCCGCGCCGGTGTTGTTTTTGAAAAACTTGGATTCCGTGACAAGGCCCTGAAATTGATTATGAAGGCGCTTGACGGCGGCTACCCGTTTACTTTTGTGAAATGCCTGCCTGAATTAAAGGGATTGCTGGCTGATGCGCGGTTTGAAAATCATTTCGAAACGGGCTCAAATAGCCCACGATGATCGATATATCCGGCGTATAAATTTAAGGAAAGTCAAAACCATTAATATTTTCTGACGCCAATCTTTAAATCGGTGCAGTCAACCCATCATTGCAAGGAGGGTCCGCAGATGATTGATCCCGTTACCGTCAATAATCAGTTGGCGGCCATTGTGTCCGATGGCAGCAGTTTTACGGTCGCGCCCGGTCAGATAACTTTGTATCCCGGCGACACGGTCACGTTTAATAATCTTACTCGGGACCCGGCCGTAATCATATTTCCCGATGAGCGTATTTTCGGGACAAATATGCTTTCGATCGAACCTGACAATAAGGCATCGGCGCTGGTCCCGGCCGATTTTAACATGTTCGGGAGCTATCCCTATGCCATTTATTTTCCCAACCAGAGGGTTTTCGCGCATGCATCAATGCCGATAATTATCATCTATCCGAGAAAGGATTAGACTTACATAGAAAACCCGGATCCGGATACGGGCAGTTCGGGAATATTTGATTTCAGTGAATTATTTTCTTAGTTGATCAGCCAGCAGTTTAACGGCGCCGCTGATGCCGTCCCTGATCGTCATCAGTGTGGTCGGCTTATTGACATAGCCCTTGCCCCACATGGTATTGAATTCAATCTCGAGGATGATTCCGCCGGTATTTGCATCATGCAGTTGCATTGTTACATATGAATCGCCTTTATTGTCGTCCTTCAGTCTGATTTCCATCTTGGTCTTCAGGATGGCTTCGGCGTTTGCAACGGGCCGCTCGATAGCCTGGTGATACCGATCCAGATCAGCCTGATCTTTGGTGGCATTATTTATAACATCTTTCAGGTCATCGTCGCAGATGAAATCGACCAGCCCGTTTTCTTCAAGAGCATACAGGAATCTGGTGTCGACAAGTTCGTGCCAGGTTTCATCAGTGGCGGCAGTTACGGTTTCCCCTGATTTCTGCGTCAACACCGGCTCGGTGAGTACAATGCATTTTAGCTGTTTCAGCGTTTCGGGTTGTTGAACCCTGACCTTGGATCCCAGCGTGGCACAGGAGATTAAAATAATTATGGTAAACAGAAAAAATGCAATAACGTATCCGGTCAATTTGTTATTCATAAACAACACTCCCTGGATGATAACTCAACATTATAAATAATACGCGAATAAATGCAAGAAATTCCTAATACTATTTCGAGCGGTGCCCCAGCCGATCCGGCAAATTCTATTTGCTTTGCCGCCTTGCCATAATTATCTTCATATAAATTTTATAACAACACGACTGGAGAGGAAACATGAGGCACAATTATTTTATCTTCTTATTATTCCTGGCAGCGGCGCTGTTATCCTGCGCCCAGCCCTTAAGCGAGGACGTCCGGTTTGAACAACTGGCCAACCGCTATATCGAAAAAATGATCGAAATGAATCCCGAGTGGGCCACCGAACTCGGCGACCACCGCTATGACCACCGGCTGAATGATTACAGCATGGAAAATATCGCGAAGAATATGACTCACGATCTTGCCTATCTGGATTCGTTAAAGACCTTCGATCCCGCAAAATTGAACGATACCAACAAAATCGACTATGCTCTGCTGGTCGATGGAATAAAAGCAGGAATTTTCGATGATGATACGGTTCGGGCCTACGAATGGGCTCCCGGCCGCTACAATCCGGGTGGAGCTATCTACACCCTGTTGATTAATGACTTTGCGCCGCTGGCCGAACGGCTCAAGAGTGTCAAGGGGCGACTTCAGGCTGTCCCCGGATTACTGGAACAGGCCAAGACCAATCTGAAAAATCCGCCGAAAATCCAGACCGAAACCGCCCTGATACAGATAAAAGGAACCATCAATCTGGTCAAAAATGACCTCAATGCCTGGCTGGACTCTGTCCCTGAGATGAAGGCGGAAATAGAACCGGTGCAAAAAGAAGCCGTGGCGGCATTGGAGACTTATGCCGAATGGCTCGCAAAGGATCTTCTGCCGCGCTCGAACGGCGATTTCCGGATAGGCGAGGATATGTACCGCCGCAAGATGCATCACCGGCTCCAAACCGATCTGACCATGGAAGATATTCTCCGGATGGCCGAGGAGGAAATGGTTGCCACCCAGGAAGAGATTTATCAAACAGCTCTGCCGCTGTACAAACAGTATTTCCCCAAAAAGAGCGATTCGAAAAGCCTGGCCGACCGGAAAAAAGTGGTCAAGGCGGTTCTTGACCGAATGGCCGAGGATCACCCCGATGCCGGCAATATTGTCGAGTGCGCCACCGCCTGCCTGAAGGAAGCGGAAGACTTTGTCCGCGATAAAGAACTGGTGACATTGCCGGGTGAGCCGGTCGAGGTGGTCATCATGCCGGAATTCGAGCGCGGTTTTGCAGTCGCCTATTGCGAATCGCCGGGACCGCTCGAAAAGGGGCAGAAGACATTCTATTCCATCTCGCCGCCGCCGTCCGACTGGGATGCGAATCAGGTGACCTCATATTTCCGCGAGTACAATAACACCATGCTTTATGACCTGACGGTGCATGAGGCCATGCCGGGGCATTACCTGCAGGCGGCCCACGCCAACCAGTTCAAGGCGCCCACGCTGGTGCGCGTCATCTACGGATCCGGGCCGTTTTCCGAAGGCTGGGCGACCTACTCCGAGCAGGTGATGGTGGCCGCAGGTTTCGGCGGGCCGGAACTGAAAATGCAGATGCTCAAGATGCGCCTGCGGATGCTTATCAACGCCATCATCGACCGGAAAATTCATACCGCCGGCATGACCGAACAGGAAGCGATGGATATGATGATGAACGAGGGCTACCAGGAGCAGGGCGAAGCGGCCGGGAAATGGCGCCGTGCCTGTCTGTCGTCGGTGCAGCTATCATCGTACTATGTCGGTAATATCGAGATCAACCGGATCAGGAAAGACTACCAGGCGAAGATGGGCGACCGATTCAACATGAAGGAGTTCCACGACAAATTGTTGTCCTACGGCACCCCGCCCCCGAAATACGTCCGGCAGATGATGGGGATATAGCGGCCGGTACGAATCGCCGAAGCCGGATTGAGCGTTTACTCAACCCGGCTTTTTTATGAAATACTCGTAGTCCATAAGAGACTCAACCCGTATCGGGGTCGAGGTTTACAATTCTCCGTAAGCTATTGTTCCGTCTTCAAATACAAAACAATTACGGTCAATATAAATGATTTTTGACAAAACGAAAATATTCTTTGACATAATGGATAACGATAACGTTATTATTGTAAAGGGATAAGTGGATTAAGGGTCGGACAGGCTTTCGGGGCCGGTCATCATCATTGAAATTGCATCATTTCCAATCATCGCCAATCATCAGGGGAAAGACCGGTGTCGAGAAGCAATAATGATTCGACTCCTCTGTCACGACTGTTGTTTGGGCAATATGTAATAATCATTATAAATTAAAATTGTATTCAGAACGGGGTCTAAATTGTTCCTTGAGACAAAATATAAAAATGTTTTGAATGGTTTTGGAAAATATATAATAATATTTACCATTGCTCTGTTATCTAGTTATCTCGCCTACGGGCAGAGCAATGATCCGCAAAGCAATAGGCCGCCGTCAAGCAGTCATTTTGTAGAAAAAGATGATTGGAAGGCGCTTAATCCGGAGCCGTTTGACGGCTGTGATATTATCATTAATCATAACGCATCCACAGATAAATTGACTATAGAAGTGGTATTACATAACCTTGGTTATTATTCCCAAATCATGGTTGTTGATAGCGCAGTCTATGTAAATATCAATTGCATCGCAAAAAGCGTCGCGGCACGTTCCGCCGCAAATACTCTTATTCCGCATGTTTTTGACTTATATGTAAAGATTGATGATTGCGATACGGCTCAATTTAAAGTGAAATACAGCGAAGATAGTCTGCAGGTAGTTGCAAAAAGTCATTCCAAACATGTTCGAATTATGCCAATTAAGAAAATCCCCGTTCCTTTATGCTGGATGCAATTTACGGGTAATCAACACTCATTAATCGGCGATATAGAGAATGAAATATCGGGACGTTCCAGCATAATGATTCTTGAAAAAGGATATTATCTGGATTTTCCGCTGGAAGTAAAAGAAGAGCAGTATAGAAAACATTTTTATAATACCACCGAAATCGGGACAGTTATCTACCTGCAATCCGACAGCGTTTCATTTCCCGCCTTCTTTGATAAACTTGTATCGAAATATATCTCACGTGGATTGGCCGGATACGGGTGCCTGCAAGATATAAAGAAGGAATAAATGGATGGTCAAAATATATAGAATCTCATTATTGCTATTCCTTGCGCTGTTGTCATTATCTCGCGAAATTTGTTTTTCCGGAGAATCGGCGGCGGATTCATATAGAAGGGGAGTCTTCTGTTATTTGAACGGCAATATGCGGGCGGCGTTGAATGAGTTGAATGAGGCAATTAGTGAAGATTCCGCATTTGCGAAGGCCTATAATGCTCTTGGAATGGTTTATATTAAGCTTAATCAGTACGACAATGCCGTAACTGCTTTGCGATATGCAATAAAACTTGATTCATGCTATGGGCTGGCATATCAAAACCTCGGTTATGCCCTTTATAATAAGCCGATTTCAAATGAAATTGAGGCTGTCGGGGCCTGGCGCAAATCGCTCGCATATTCCTCCGACAGCAGCAGCATGGCCGAGGCCCATTACAATATCGGTCAGGCATTGTTTACGATGGGCAAAATTGATGAGGCCGTCAAAGAATACCATAATGCTCTTGCAATTAATCGTGACGGCATCCAGATTCGTTTTGCTTTGGCTCAGGCGTATGAGACCAAAAATGAACTGCAGATGGCCGAATGTGCGTACAGGGCGATCATTAATGATGATTCCACCTTTACGCCTGCTTTCAATGCGCTTGGCGATTTATACTATATAAAGAATGATATAATAAATGCTATTCGTTTCTACTCCAGGGCGGTTGAATGTGAATTGCCGAAATGCCGGTCTTATAGAAAGCTCAATGATGTGCTGCGAGTCTATCTGGATGATCTTTCCGGTGCGCGTGACAGCGCCTTTGTCGTGGCGCGTTTTCTGGATCGCTACCGATCCTCAATTCTTGCGGGGGGAAGAACTCGTTTCGAGAATAAACAGGAGTTGGCCGATGCCTTGGACGATTTTGAAAAATCAAAAACGAATGACATTAAAAAAATATATGAGATATTCTCGGATTCATTCTTTGTCGATGGCATAATTTCGGGATTTTTCAAAGAGTGCCATGGTGATATTAGACTTGATCCTCGAATGGCGGCGCCTTATTACCGTCTCGTTAAAAATCAATGCGCCTTGATTATGGTAATCGAAAGGATGCGAAACGAACTAAAAGCCAAGGCTGAAAAGACCTTGCCGGGTTGCAACCTGTCTCCCTGATTGACCAAACGCGGCGCCATCAAGATTCAATCACTGATAAAATCAAATCCAATTAAAAAGGCGGGTCGATTGACCCGCCCCGTTTCGGTAATGCATAGAAATTTGTAAACTGTTTTCGAAAGCCGGCGCTCATCTCGCCAGTTCCGCCAGCTTCTCTTTGACCTTGTCGGCGTGGCCGGCCGCTTTGACATTGCTCCATGAATAAGCAATTTTCCCCTTCGGATCGATCAGGTAAGTGCTTCGAATTACTCCCTGCACTTCCTTGCCGTACATTTTCTTGGTCCCGAAAGCGCCGTATTGCATCATTACCTTGCGGTCGGAATCGCTCAATAAAGTGATTTTGAGGTTCTGCTTCTCTATAAATGTCTGATGACTTGTGGGCGAATCGGGCGAAACCCCGAGAACGACGGCATTGAGCTTCTCGAAACTTTTGAGGCCGTCAGTGAACTCGCAGGCTTCAGTGGTGCAGCCGGGAGTGTTATCTTTCGGGTAAAAATACAGAGCCACCCATTTCCCGGTGAAGACATTTAATTTAACGATTTTGCCGTCCTGATTGGGTAATGAAAAGGCCGGGGCCTTACTTCCGATTGCCGGTATATTATCTGACATTGCTAATCCTCCGCTTGAAATTATTGATTACTTGAGATAAATAACAAAGATACCTCTGAAAGGTTCACATCCATTTTATTCTGGCTTTTGAATTTAATTGAAAATATATTCCACGTAAGCAGATAGAATTCTAAATAGGAATTTATAACGGATGTTAAAAATCGCCCCATCCATTCTTGCCGCCGATTTCGGCCGTCTCCGCGAGCAGGTCAAACAGGCCGAAGCGGCCGGCGCCGATATGATCCACCTGGATATTATCGACGGCCATTTCGCGCCCAATATTTCATTCGGCGCGGCCATCTCGAAAGTTTCGGTGGAAGCCTGCTCACTGCCGCATGACGCGCATCTGATGGTGACCGAACCGGAGGATTATATCGATGACTTCCTTAAGCTTAAGGTTGACTATATTACGTTTCATCTCGAAATAGACGGTATCCGGCGGGATCTCGGCGAGCGCCGCTGGGTTTATGTGTTGGGCGACCGGCCGGATGAGACCAGAATCATGGCCCTGATCGACAAAATAAGAAAGGGCGGCGCCAAGCCGGGACTGACGCTTAATCCGCCCACCAGCATTGAATTGGTTTACCCCTATCTTGACAAAATTGACCTGTTGCTGTTGATGTCGGTCAATCCCGGTTTTGCCGGTCAGACCTTTATCAATAATGTTTATGATAAAATTCGAACGGCCGCCAAATATCGCAAAGACAACGACTTGCAATTTGAGATAATGGTTGATGGCGGGGTCGGGCTGGATAATGCCGCCGAGCTCCATAAAGCCGGCGCTGATATTCTGGTAAGCGGCTCTTCGTTTTTTAAGGCATCCGATTACACTGAATTTATTCGTAAAATAAAGGGTTAGAAAGCGCTTGCGCTTTTGAGCCAATTATATATATTGGTTTTCTGCCAATAGGGGAAGTTTGCCTTTTTTTCCTTATTTTCCCCTTTTTGGCGTTTTATGGTATTGAAATATGTTTGGTGAGTTAGTAGATAAATTTGACGGCATTTTCAAGAAGCTTCGCGGCGCCGGGAAGTTGACGGAGAAGAACATCCAGGATTCGCTCCGTGAAGTTCGCCGGGCGCTTCTTGAGGCGGATGTCAATTATAAAGTCGTCAAGGATTTTGTCAAATCGGTCGAGCAGGCCGCAGTCGGCGAAGTCGTTCTTAAGTCGATCGAACCGGGTCAGCAGATTGTCAAAATTGTCCATGATGAACTGGTTCGGGTGCTTGGTGAACAAGCGGTCCCCCTGGCGCCGATCGATAAGTCGCCAACCGTGTATATGCTCTGCGGTTTGCAGGGTTCCGGCAAGACGACTCTGGCCGGCAAACTGGCGCTTCAGGCCAAACGCAAAAACAAAAAGCCGCTTCTGGTCGCGGCCGATATTTACCGCCCGGCCGCGGTCAAACAGCTGAAAGTGCTGGGCGAATCGATTGAGGTCGAGGTTTTCAGCCTTGACGGCAAGAAGCCGCCCGAGATTTGCCTTGAAGCCAAAAAATATGCGCAGAAGAATTTTATTGACCTGATCATTCTCGATACCGCCGGCCGCCTGCATATCGATGAAGAACTGATGACCGAACTGGATCAGATCAAGGCCAAAGTTTCGCCCGATGAGATGCTTCTCGTGGCCGACTCCATGACTGGCCAGGATGCGGTCAATCTGGCCGAGCAGTTTCATAAACGACTGGACCTGACCGGCGTGGTCCTGACCAAGATGGATGGTGATGCCCGCGGCGGCGCGGCCATCTCGATTCGAAGGGTCACCGGCTGCCCGATCAAGATGGTTTCGACCGGCGAGAAGTTGTCCGACCTCGAACCGTTCCATCCGGATCGGATGGCGTCGCGAATTCTGGGCATGGGCGATATCGTGACGCTGGTCGAGAAAGCGCAAAGTTCGATTAATCTCGAACAAGCCGAGAAGCTGGAAAAGAAGCTCCGCAAAAACGCTTTTACACTAGAGGATTTTTACGATCAGATGCAGCAGCTCAAAAATATGGGGCCGCTGGAGTCATTGATCGGCATGATTCCCGGGATCGGAAAGGCCCTCAAAGGCGTACAAATAGATGAGAGAGGAATGCGGAAAGTCGAGGCGATAATTCAATCGATGACCCCGTATGAGAGGCAGAATCCGCAGGTAATCGACGGCAGTCGTAAGAGCCGTATTGCCGCCGGATCGGGCAATTCGGTCCAGAATGTCAACCTGCTCCTGAAACAGTTTGCCGCTATGCAAAAAATGATAAAGAACGTAAATAAATTCAAAATTAAAGGTCTGCCGAAAGGGGCTAACCCTTTCCAGATGTGATGAAATACGATGATGGAGGTACCGAATTTTGGCAGTACGGATTAGGCTGAAGCGCTTGGGTGCGAAGAAACGACCGACCTACAGGTTTGTTGCGGCAGATTCTCGAATGCCCCGCGACGGAAGATTTGTGGAAACCCTGGGTTTTTATAACCCGATTGAAAAACCAGCCACGATAAAGGTCTTCGAGGATAAAATGACCTACTGGCTCGATCACGGGGCGATTCCCTCTGATACCGTCTCGAGCCTGCTTAAGCAGGTCGGGTTTCTGAAAAAATATGATTTGCAGAAAAAGGGAGAGGATGTCTCGGGAATGACCCTGGCGGAAACGATAACTGAGCGTCCCAAGAAGCGTAAGAGTAAGAAGGCAACTAAATCAGAATAACAGTATTAGTGCTCATTATCAAGCAGTAACTAAAACCAGAAACCGCTACTACAAAGGAGATTGTTGTGAAAGAGTTCATCGTTACTATCGTCAAAGCTCTGGTTGACAATCCTGATCAGGTGGACCTGACTGAAGTTCAGGGTGCGCGGACAACTGTTTACGAGCTTCGCGTCGGCCAAGGAGATCTCGGTAAGGTCATTGGCAAACATGGACAGACCGCCAAGTCGATTCGGACGCTGATTGCTGCTATTTCGGCCAAGAAAGGCAAAAGAGCAGTTTTGGAGATTCTGGAATAGTTGAACAATAAACCGGATTATATCGTCGTGGGCCGATTCGGTCGACCCCGGGGTTTATCCGGCGAAATATATGTAATCCCGATTTCCGATAATCCGGAGCGTTTCAAAAAAGAAGGAACGTTCTGGATGGAATCGGAAGCCGGCTGGAAGAAAATCGAAATGGAATCGATCCAGTTCGTTGCCGGAAGGCCGGCCATGAAGATAACAGGGATCGACAGTCCCGAACAGGCGAAGCTGCTGACCAACATTTACCTGTATATTAAAGGGACTGATCTGGATGAGCTGCCGGATGGAGCCTATTATCATTTCGACCTGGTCGGATGCAAGGTGGTCGATACCGGCGGCAGGGAGCTTGGGGAACTGACGGCTGTCGAGGAATTCCCCGCCAATGATGTCTGGGTGATTGAAGACGGAGATGGAAAACGAAGGTTTTTCCCGGCCGTGAAGCAGTTTGTGAAGAAAGTTGATATAGAGAATAAATTGATTGAATTAAATCCGCCGGAGGGCATTTTTGACTCACCGGATGAGGATTGAGATTGTAACTCTCTTTCCGGGCTGGTTCGATTCGGTCATCAGCCAGTCGATTATCGGCCGCGGGTTGGAGAATAAGCTCTTTGACATACGAATCATCGATCTGCGGGATTATGCTATCGATAAACATCGCACCGCCGATGATACGCCGTACGGCGGCGGCGGTGGCATGGTCCTCAAAGTCGAACCGCTTTATGCCTGCCTGAAGGACCTCGGGTGCACCGGCAAATCGAACCAGGGCGAAAAGATTCTTCTCACCTCGGCGGCCGGGAAGAAGTTCACACAGGAAAAGGCGGTCGGATACTCGCTGCTTGATCGGCTGATTGTAATATGCGGCCACTATCTCGGTGTTGATGAAAGAATTCTGGCGCTTTACGAGATAGAAGAAGTTTCGATCGGCGATTATGTCCTGACCGGCGGCGAAGCGGCGGCCGCGGTTATTACCGATGCCGTGGTGCGGCTGATCCCCGGTGTGCTGGGCAATTTCGAATCGGCCATGGCCGACTCGCACAGCGAGAATATTCTCGGCGCCCCGGTCTATACCCGGCCGGAAGAGTTTCAAGGATTAAGGGTCCCGGAAATTCTGCTGGGCGGGAACCACAGATTGATTGAGGAGTACAGAAGGAAAGAAGCGATAAAGAAAACATTTGAGAACCGTCCCGAACTGCTGGACGAGATAGAACTGGATAAAAACGATATAGAATATATTGAGAAACTAAAGAAAAACGAAAAGAACAGCTAATTGAGAGGATAGATCAATGAAACGGATTGCCCAGATTGAAAAGGGTTACATGAAGGAGAATCTCCCGATCTTCAAACCAGGCGACACGGTCAAGGTGCATGTGAAGATTAAGGAAGGCGATAAGGAACGTATTCAGGTTTTTCAGGGGACGGTTATCGGACGCCGCGGCAGCGGTCTCAATGAGACCTTCACGGTTCGCAAGGTTTCCGCCGGTATCGGGGTCGAAAGAATATTCCCGATTCACTCGCCCAATGTCTCCAAAATCGAGCGCACCCGCCAGGGTAAAGTGCGTCAGGCCAAATTGTACTATCTGCGCGAACTGACCGGCAAATCGGCGCGTATTACGGAGAAACTCGAAGACAAGACAATCGAAAATGGGGCGGATGAAATAGCAACCAAGAAAACCGCCAAAGGCAAAAAAGCCAAAGCCAAAAAGGCCAAGGCCGAAGAGAAGATTGTCGAAAAGACTGCGGAAGTTGCCGATGCTCCAACCGGGGCGACGCCGGAAGAAAAGCCCGGGGAATAATCCGAATAAAAGAACATCGAATCTATTTGCGATACAATCGATACAAACCCGCCGCCCGGCGGGTTTTTTTATATTTCACATGTCGGCAATAGAGCTAATATGCCGGTCCGCCATTGCAGACGAAATTGCTCCGACATACGTGCTATCACGTAAATTACGTGTTAGCAGTCTTTCAATCACGTAATTTAC
>PGXB01000031.1 GCA_002838945.1 candidate division Zixibacteria bacterium HGW-Zixibacteria-1 | reverse complement strand
GTAGATTTGTCCCATAACAACACCTTATACAGGTGTTGCACTTCGTTTGTGAATTTAGGGAATCCAAAATTTTAAAAACGCAAAAACAAAGCCAATTCCGTGCAAGCAAAAGAAGGCATAAAGCTTACAAGGGATTTTCGGTCACAATCGGTGGGGTCACTACATCAATTTGATGGTAATTCGGTCACAGAATGCCATGTGTGCATTTGATAATGGATTCCCGTCGGAGTTTATCCGCCAAGGCGGGCGGGAATGACAATATTGGTACGGGAAAACCTGATTACTTCACGAAGGCGGTCGGGTCGGTGATGACACCCTTGACGGCCGAGATGGCCGCCGTCGCCGGCGACACCTGATAGATCTCGGGCTCGCCCGCTTCCGTTTGACCGGAACTGCTGTTGGCTGTCGTGGCGAGACATCGCTCCCCCGAAGCCAGCATGCCGCGGGCCGATCCCGGGCAGGCGCCGCATCCGGGCCCGAGCACCAGTGCGCCCGCTTCGACAAAAACGCGGATAAGGCCTTTTTTCAAGGCTTCCAGATATATCGAACGGGATCCGGGATAAATGAGGAGCCGCACATCGGAATGCACGTTCTTGTCCTTGAGAATATCGGCGGCGATGCGCAGATCATCGAAACGCCCGTTGGCGCAGGAACCGATTACGACCTGATTGATCGGCAGACCGGCGATCCGGGCGACATCATCGACACTGGCAATCCCCGAGGGCCCGGCAATCTGAGGTATAATATGATCGATATTGAATTCATACGTCGCTTCGTACTCGGCATCCTTGTCGGCGATAGCCGGACGATACGGCATTTTGGTCCGCCCCGCCAGGAATCGGCGCGTAATCGAATCAAAAGAACAGACCGCCGCCCGCGCGCCCAGCTCGGCCGCCAGGTTGGTCATGGTAAACCGTTCCGAAACCGACATCTGCGATACGGTCGTGCCGTAAAACTCGATGGCTTTCGCATCGGCCACATTTTCCGTCAATTTCCGGGCGACAAAAAGGATTATATCGCGGGCAAAAACGCCGCGCGGTACTTTGCCGTTGATGATAATTTTTATGGTGGACGGTACCGTAAACCGCATTTTCCCCTGTGCCCAGAGGGACGCCATCTCCGCGGCATCGATGCCGACCGCAAAAGAATCAATGCATCCATAAGAAGTCGTCCGCGGGTCGGTCCCGACCGCCAGTTGCCCCGGAAGAATATGCCCTTTCTCCACGACCACCTGATGGCAGGCACCTTCATATATATCATAGAAATATTTAATACTCTGTCTTTTGACGAAGTCACGAATCAATTTATGCGTTTCGGGCAGGCTGTTCGACACAGTGGGCGCGCCATGATCGAGAACGATGACAACCCGATTCGGGTTCCAGATGTAATTCAGACCCATCTGCTGAAACTGTTCGATGACCGCGCCGGTGTTATCATGCGACATGGCCAGATCCGGCTCGACCTCGACAACTTCGCCGACTTCGATTTTGTCCAACCGGCCCCGCTCGGCAAGAATTTTCTGAACGATGGTCTGATGCCCGTATTGATGCTTTCTGACGGTCGTTTTGCCCGGCCCGCCCAGATCCAGTTCCAGCTGCTCCAGCTTAAGGAAAGCCGGTTTATCCTTCAGATCATATTTCCTTCGCCAATTATAGAAGGCCGCTTTGGAAATACCCAGATCCAGACCGCAGCGGTAATCATCGCCGTACCGTTCCCACAAATCCTTGATATCCTGACGGGAGAATTTCGGAAAGGAATGTTTCGGGATATTTTTCTTGCGCCGCCAATATGCCACCAGCTGAGGCGAAACATTGCCCAGCCTCTCGGCAATCTTCTCGTCGGTCTTATACAGCTTTTGAAGCTGAATTAACTCCGATTTGGTCGGGATTTTCCGCCGCGGCATACTTGATCAAATCCTTTTTTCAGTTTTTCATAAATCATATCCAGCGGAAACGAAACCACCTCGGTATCGCCAATGACCGGCATGAAATTGGTATCCTCGGTCCATCGAGGCACCACATGCATATGGATATGCTCGGGCACGCCGGCGCCGGAACCGCGCCCCATATTCATCCCGATATTGAACGAGTCCGGGTGAAATATGGCTTTGGTGGCTTCAACCGTCAATCTGACCACATTGAAAAACTCGGCGGCCTCGACATCGGTCAGATCGCTGAGACAACTGATATGCCTTTTGGGCACCACCATGCTGTGCCCGGAATTGTAAGGAAATTTATTGAGGATGACAAAGGTGTTGTCACCTCTATAAACAATCAGATTTTTGGCATCCGAGCGTTTCTTGATGCGGCTGCAAAATATACACCCTTTTTCTTTCTTGCCGAGAATATACTCCGCCCGCCACGGCGCCCAGATTAATTTTCTGCTCATAACCCAATAATATAAATAAAATCTTCAGGAATTCAATTGGTTTCTCAAATTTGCCCGGTCATAGATGGAAATTTAACCGGGCCAAAAAAAGGCTCCCATCCGAGGGAGCCTCAATATAACAGGAAAAAATACCCTATTTTTCTTTTTTTTGTTTTTTCTTGGGTTTTTTCTTTTCCTTCTTTGGGGGAACTTTACCAGCCATAGGTTTCACCTCCTGTTTAGCGATTATACAAATAACCGGCACAGGCAATCAATATAAAAAATAAACTTTTCAGGATTTTTTTTAAGCGTTGGTGCTGATTTTATCGATATCGATGTTGTACTGCTTTATTTTCAGACGAAGCGTCGATTCGGGTATATTCAGGATTGATGCCGCATGCTTCTTTATGCCGCCTTGCTCGCGAAGCGCCTTGATAATAAATCTTTTTTCGTATTCCGCCAGGTAGTCATACAGAGAAAATTCTTCGTTGAAGTTAATATTGGTATCAAGATTCAATCCCGCCGTCTCAACCCGGCCGCTTTGCTCGAGAATCTTGCCCGATAATAGATCGACATTGATAAGACCGTTCTCTCCGGAAAGCAACACCAGTTTCTTGATTTCATTTTCCAGTTCGCGGACATTGCCGGGCCATTCAAAGGCCACCAGCTGCCGCAAGGCATCGGGCGAAAACCTTACCCGGTCGCCGGCAAAATGTCTGATCAATAGCGGGATGTCTTCCCTTCGTTCCCGGAGCGGAGGAATCCTGAAACAAAGCGCCGTCAGGCGGTAATATAAATCCTGGCGGAAGCGCCCCCCTTCCATTTCCGTCTTAAGATCCTTATTGGTGGCCGATATAATTCTGACATCCACTTTCAGCGGTTTGGTTTCGCCCAGCGGGACGATTTCCTTCTCTTCCAGAATCCGAAGTACTTTGGCCTGGATGGATAAGGGCATGTCGGCGATTTCATCCAGGAAAAATGTCCCGCGGTCGGCTTCCTCGAATAAACCCACTTTGTCTCGATCGGCCCCGGTAAAGGCACCCCGCTTATGTCCGAACAATTCGGATTCCAGCAATGTCTCCGGCAGGGCGGCGCAGTTTACCGATATAAAGCGCTTATCCTTGCGGTTGGAATTATAGTGAATGGTCTTGGCCAGCAAATCCTTGCCGGACCCGGTTTCACCCTCGATCGAAACCGAAATATCCGAATTGACGACCTGCTGCACCCGGGCCAGCATTTCCAGCATTTCCTTATTTTGCGTAATAACATTCGGAAAGGCCGTCTCCTCCATCAATTGCGCTTTCAAACGCTTGTTGTCCTCTTCCAGCGTCAGCCGATCATATTCGGACAGCTTGAGCGAAATCAGATCGGCAAAACCGACCGCAAAATTGAGTTCTTTCTGGCCAAACGGACTGAAGTCACCGTTGGAGGAGACGCGGTCAAGATAGACATAACCGCTGATATCTTTGCCGAGCATCAATGGTACGACAATAACGCTCGAAACCACATTGCCATTCTGGCCGTTAAGAAGATCATTTATGAAAGGATCGCGCCGGCTGTCAAGAATCAGGGTTGGGCCATTCTGGCTGAATTCTTCACCAAGCAATTCTTTGAACTGCTGCAGGAATTTCAACTTCTGGTGCGCCGTCAGACTCATGGTAGTAACCACATCCTGCGAACTGGAAGCTGCGTTGTAAATTAATACCCGATGAGCTTTGGTTCTCTTGCAGAGAATATCGATGATTTCCTGAATCTGCCCTGATTTGAGATTCGAGTATTCGGAATCGCTGAAATAATTGCCGAAAATCTTGAATTCGTTTTCCTGTGACAGCGACGCCTGAACCGCCTGCTTGGATAATTCATTCTTGAAAATACCGATACTGCGAACCTTGGCCTTTTCGGAAATATTGGAAAATATCTTTTCGCTTTCCAGAAGGAACTTAAACCCGGCCGAGATTCTTGAAGTCTGGCAGCAGAAGACCGCCTGCCGGAACCTGACTTCTCCCGACCAGTAGAATAATTTCAGTTTATTGAAAAGTCTGAAGGCCTCATCATATTTTTTGTCGATTCGATTGAAATTGATTTTATTGGATCTGGTATAGATATCGGTAACAGTCATAAGGGCGCGGGCAATATCATACGGATCGCCGACCTCGCGCAGATTATCCAAGCCGTTTTGAACATATTCGATGGCGCTGTCATAATTTTCTCTGGCGGCAAAAATCTCACCGATAATAATCCGGGATAAGCCGATTTCACTCTTTTCACCGATTTTAGTGGCAATATCAAGAGCTTTCTGCGCGAGCCGCAGGGCCTCATCCAGATTGTCCAGGATCAATTCAACCTGAGCCAGCCGACGGTTTATTTGTGAACCAAGCGCCGATTCGGGTCCAAGATCCCGGGCCATTCCCAGGGCCTTACCGAGCGTTCTTTTGGCCTGAACCACATCGCCCATCTCCAATGAAAGCTCACCCTCATATTCGTACATGATGGCTTCATCACGCTGAGCATCGCTTGCCTTAAATACAACCGAAGCAGCGCGGAATTCCCGAAGAGTATCCGTAAATTTACGCTGACGCAGATAAAGGAAACCCAGCGACAGATGATTTCTGGCAACAGTCAATTTCAGATCAAGATGACTGCCCAGCTTTAATGCCGCCTGCAGATGTTCTTCAGCAGAAATCCAATCGCCGTTTAATATTTCAATGCGGCCCAGATTACCGATTTCTTCAGCCAAACGAATGTTGTCACCCTTGGAATTATCAATGGCCTCATTAATGAATTCAATTGCCTTGCCATAATCGCAACGAATAAAGGCGATACGGGCCAGGCCATTCAAGGCACCAACCATTCCGACAGAATCATTACTTCTGCGGAAAAAGGCCAAAGCATCAAGAGCATATCTTTCTGAGAGTTTTAGATCACCGACTGCATAATAATTTCGATAAAGAGTTAAATATAGGCTTCCCACCCAAAAGTGGAACGCCGTTGAAGTTAGAAGCCGGCTGGCCTCGAGTCCGATTTTGATAGAATCCAAATACTTGCTGGAGTAGTACAAAGAAGCCGATTGGAGCGTTTTGTAAACCCCCAACTCCGGTCCCTCGGGCCCAAAACCCGATTCGGCCAGCGATTTCAATGATTCATCAGCAAGTTCAGGCTTTCTTTGGCGGTATAGCTTTTCAATTTCATAAAGCCTGTTATCAAAATCGCCGTTTTGATGTGAGGTAAGGCTCATATTAATGCTTTAGTTAAAGTTTACTACCCTGGTTTTTACTTAACCTCACTGTTTGCATTTGCCCCAAAAGCTCCCAATACTTCAGTATAAAATCCCGGCATGTCATGATAGACAAACAACAAATGTACAGCAGTCACAAAAGTCCCTAAACCCGAGACACCGCCGCCTTGATTCCCCGAAGGCGAAATAGTCAAGAGGACCTTGGTACCACCGTTTGACGTTGTGTCAATAATGATATTGTCACCACCGCCATCGCCACTGCCATCACCATCCCAAGGATGATCACGGGTGCCGCCATCCCAGGAATTAACCACGGGAGCATTGAAGCAAATGACAACCAGGACGACAGCAAATAATATTGCCAAAGTCTTGGTTACCTGCATGGCTTTTGCCTCCATTTAATACTGCCCTGACCTATAGAAAGAGGAACTCTCAACGGTCAAAGCTTTCATTAAAAAAAACACGTTTAAATCATAATATGTTCAATCGGTAATCGCAAATCTTGCTACAACTTTAACTTATTAATCTTCAATTGATTTGTCAAGCAGAATCTGCGTCGGCGCAATATTTGCGCCCAAGAGCGCTTCATCTTATAAATTTACGGGCCAACCATGATTTTCTCACAGCTACAGCCTTTTCCGGACAAAGCTCATGACAGCACCAGCAATTGATGCATAAATCATAATTGAAACCGGGTGTCTTATCCCCATTTAGACGTAATGCACCTGTGGGACAAGAACTTACACAAATTCCACAACCGCTGCAAAAACTCCTGTCTATAGCCGGACGAATCCAGATAAAGGGATCTATAGCCCTGACAAAGATGTTGGGAAGCAATTCCATTTTACGATTCGAGGTCAATTTGAAATCAGAAATCCTGACCTTTTCAAGCGGTAAACCGAGTATAGCGATCATTTCAGGCCAACCGATCCCCAATCCGGCATCCGAAGCAATCCGGGTTGTCGGGACTTTTCCGGGATCGAGACCGATAATTTCCGATGCGATGGCATCGACCGCCACCGGGTCTCGCGAGGCCAGGAGTAAATTCGTCCACCTCGGTTCGCCCGAGGAAGGACCATCTCCTTCCATGGATAAGACTGCATCCATAATGGTCAAAGCCGGGGTTTTGACCGATAGAATATCAACAATGACTTCGGCAAAATCATGCGGTTTGGGAAATTCCTTGTGATAATTACCCTTGCGAAAGCCCGGGATCAGCCCGAAGACATTCTTAACCGCACCGGTCATCAAAGTCAGGACATGGGTTTTGAGTTTGGGCAGATTAATAATTAAATCCGCCTCGACCGCGGGCATGGCCAGATAATAGGCCCGGCCGTTGCAGCGAAATCTCTGAGAACCGGCCGCCTCAAAATTAACCAGCTCCAACCCTTCCCTCTCCGCCATCGCCTTCATGCCGGTCTTCTCCCAAACGCGTTCAATCCCGACTTTGGCTCCTCCGGGAGAATCACCTATAATTGGAGTGGCTCCAAGCTTTCTAACCTCATTGGCCACGGCGGCCACAATTTCGGGATGTGTTGTAATGGCCCGCTCAGGGGCCTTGGCGGAAATCAGGTTGGGCTTCAAAAGGACTTTCATGCCCGGCTTGACATATTGATCCAAACCACCAAGCAATTCAAGAATGCCAGAAATCTTCGACTTAACAGTGTCGATGTCATAACTGTTGCACTCAACAATGGCGACTTTTGACCGAAGCTTGTCCAACATAACGAATATATTACGACGACAAGGGGTAAAATAAAAATAATAAAATTAAGCTATCACTATTATTATTGGATTTGGATTGATTTTTGCATGATGCAGGCAAACCCTTGCACGACTGGAATTCAATTTACAGGGGGGGTGAATCTACAACATCTACATTGGCAATAAGAACAAATATGGTGCGTATTATATGATGTTTTCATTTTGACGAAGACCGGGCTCTTAGCTGCCGGTAATTCGCGCCCCGGAGGAGGACATTTATGATTTACTGACTGACTGAAAGCGTGAACAAGCGTGTCAAATTAACCATCAAAGTTTCAATCCGTAAATCGGATAGTTGGGGTCGTCGCGTTCAAGATTAAAGCCCGCATTCACGAAAAAATTCTCGGGGCCGGTCCAGAGATCATCAACCTTCAGATTCTTTCCCCGGCGGGGAAAGCCCTGGACATATCGAACACCTTTTTTTCTGAGATCCTCAAGAATTTCTTTAAGCATATGCTGACCCAGGCCGATATCCCGATATTTTGTAATAATAAAAAAACAGGTGATCGCCCAGATATCGGAATCATAGGGCAGCCGGTACTCGGTAATTAGTTTGACCAGGCGATCGCGCGGGCCGGCCTGGCACCACCCGATCGGCTCATCCCCGTCATACATCAGGTATCCGTCATATTCGCCGATTCGGAAAAGATGTTCACGCATACTGCGATTATCTTCGATACTGCGCTGGCTCCATCCTTCCCATGTCGGAACCCACCAGGCCACACAATAGCACCAGCCATGCTTATTGTCGTCGGAATGCAGGCGAAAATAATCCCCGCTGGTCTCTTCAGTCAGGGAGCGCACCTTGATATCCATATCAGCCCCTCCAAGTACGAATTAAATAGAGGAATTATAACAAAAGGCGGAACAACGTTGCAGTTCCGCCCCGAAATTCAGATCGGTTTACTCATCCGGTTTCCAGATTTTCCAGACCTTGCCGACCAAATCCGGCCCGACTTTCAGCGTCGGTTTGCCGGGTTCCCACCCTGCAGGACAGGCTTCGGCACCCTTGGTCTTGCGGACATGCTGAAAGGCGTGGATCTGCCTGATCGTTTCGCTAATCTTGCGCCCCACCGGCGGTGTCATTACTTCCATTGCCTGCACCACGCCGTCAGGATCGATCAGAAAACGGCCGCGGATATTGACCCCGCTGTTTTCGTCATACACTCCGTAAACCTTGCCGAGATGCCCGGCGGCATCGGATACCATCGGCCACGGAATACCTCCGTCGGTCATCTTTGAAAGTTCTTCCTCATCCCAAATTTTGTGTGTGAAAATCGAATCGGTACTGATGGACAGGACATTCGTATCGAGTCCCTGAAGTTCTTTATACTTGCCGGCGACCGCCGTTAATTCGGTCGGTCAGACAAAGGTAAAGTCGCCCGGATAGAAACAAATCAGGAGCCATTTGCCCATATAATCCGACAACTTGACACTGGTGAATTTGCCCTTATGATAGGCCGGGGCTTCAAAATCAGGCGCCTTGCTTCCGACTTTGACGGTCGGTCGCGCGCATCCAACAGGTTGATCTGCCATAAATAACTCCTATTGGTATTTTCTCAATCCCTGGCAAACCGGATAATAATAACCCGATTATGGTCTGTTTACTCAACAAAATATAAAACCATGCTAAACATAAGACAAGAAAATAATGAAATTACTGAAATATCAGTATGTCTATGCGTCGGTTTTTGGCCCGCCCTTCATTGGTTGTATTAGTACCGATCGGTTTATCCGGCCCGTATCCTGTAGCACTGATCCTGTCCGCGGAAATCCCCATGGCTTCACGCAAGTACTGCATGATGGCAAAGGCTCTTTTTTCGGAAAGGCGCATGTTGGTCGTGCGCTCACCGAGATCATCGGTGTGCCCTTCGACCATCAGTTTGGAATTCGGAAACATATTCAGGACCTGCTCCACTTTTTCCAATAAAGGTACATGCGCTTCGGTGATCTCGCTGGAACCGCTGGCGAATGAAAGACCGAACAGTCTGAGAACGATATCATCGGTCGCATTCAAAATGACGGTTCCTTCGGTCGGGTTCAGGATAGCTCTGGCGTTTTTAAGCCTTTCTTCCCGCTCCTGACGCTTTTCCAGTTCCGACGCCATCTGCTCGTGCGACGACTCCAGTTCCTGCAGTTTGGCCGCTTTGGCATCGAGCTGGCTGGACAGCCGGCTCTTATCGGCCAGCATTTCATTCACGGCCTTATCAAGCAGAACCGATAATTTGACGGCATCGGTTCCTTCGACACTTATTTCGAGTTTCTTGAAGGCCTCGGTTAATCTACTCGATACTTCCGAGTTGGCTTCCTGCAACTTTTGACTTTTATTTTTAAGATTGGCAACGGCCGCTTTAAGGCTGTCGGCGGCGGCCATCGGGCCGTTATCAAAAGGCAATCGTTCCATCCCCAGTTCCTTGCCGACTTTCTGCATCTCAATTTCATAGAGCAACATCAGTTTTTCCCAGGCCTGGTCGTTGCGCTCCAGCGAACGCACCGACTGCGCTATATTTGAGGCGTGGCGCGCTTCATATTCGGCCACGTGAATATCATCCAGTGATTCCTTGCGGTTATAACGATCCTTGGTGAGGGTATTGTCGCAGCGTGTGTACGCGGTCCGGGCCCTATCAAGAGTGGACAAAGCATACTTGCCCGCTTCATCGGTCACGGCTTTCTCGACCAATCGCGCCGCTCCGCCCATTATATCGGTCTTGATTGCCTGTAATTCAGCCTCGCTGAAAAGGGGTGAAGATTTTTCCGCTTCCTTGAGCCCGCCCTTGACATCGCCATCCTCAACCCTGGTTGTCGCTTTTACGAATTGAGCTTCGGCCTTTTGATACAGTTCCGGAACCAGCACCGGGGCGTTGGCCTTCTTAGCCAGATTCCTCGGCTCAAGATAATCGGCCAGAGTCAGCTTGGCGACTTCAGCGGCTTTCAGGGCATTCTCGGCATACTCGCGTGATTCAGCGACAAGATTATCGACGCTGCCCTGTTTCTTTTGTAGCTCTATGGCGCGTTTGGCCTCGGTGAGTTTGCCCTCGGCTTTTTCATATGCCTTCGGAGCAAAAATATGCGCCTCGACCAGCAAAGTCGAATCAATCAATAATTGCAGGTCTTTTAGTTGCGTAGAACTTTGAGCCCAGCCTGAATTGGACAATACCAGCGCCAGGGTCAAAATACCAAATATGATCATATTCTTTTTCATGGCTTTCCACCTCTTTAAATTATTGCGGATTTTCCACTATTTAATTTTATCGGAATAATTTTGCAACTAAAAAACCATTATGGAAAAAACAGCTACTTTTTTCGAACTGGGACGGAAAGTGGCCTTTTTTGAACCATATAAACACCGGAAATAATCAATATCGCCCCAATTATTAAAAAAATGGAGAGCTGTTCACCCAAAATCGGGATGGCGGCAACAGTAGTCGCAATCGGCTCAAAATACAGAAATACCCCGACATCGGTGGCCCCCTTTCTAGATAAACCCTCGAGCCAGAGCCAGTGCGCCAACCCGAGACAAATAACACCGAGGAATACCAGAACCAGAAAGATATGCCAGGGCAGATGCAGAAATTTCGTAGGGGGGGTTGCCCCCAGAGTATATATGATTAAAATTATTGCCGGCGGCAGCAGAATACCCAATGACACCGCCAGCGGGTTGACCCTTCGAGTAATGTTGCGCGTGATAATAGTATAAACCGACCAGGTAACGCAACTGGCCAGGATGATCCAGTCTCCGGTTGACCTGATCCACCCGAAATCGCTAAAATGACCGTTCGAAATTAATAGAAGAACGCCCACGGTTGCGACCGCAATCCCGCTTATCTTGAAAATATTCAGCTTTTCCTTTAGAAACAGATAGGAAAGAAAAGCTATAAAAATTGGAATTGTCGCAATCAGCCAGGCGGTGTTGGTGGCGGTGGTATAGATCAGCCCTTTCGCCTGAATTAGAAAATGGATACCAAGCAGCATCGATGCTATCAGTATAATCACATAATCGCCTTTCTCGAAATGAAATGCGATCCGCTTGAACCTCATGATAAGAAACAGAACCGGGACACCCAGGAACATTCGGGCGGTGACAATTTCAATCGGCGTCAGGTACGCCAGGGCTATTTTGGTCCCGACAAACGACAGTCCCCAAAAAGTTACTGCCAGCAACAGAAGAAAATTTACCATTATATATCTTCAGCAAATTTCAAAAGGGTGCTCACTTTGCGACATAATTTAGGCCTGTTGAGCAATTATGTCGACATATAAAGTTTACATACGTATATTGCCTGTCAATTAACAGGAAGTCTTATGGTAAAGCAAGGTACGATATATGCCACCCTGTTCGTGGCGACTTTCGCTGTCTCCTGGGCCGCAATACTCATCAAACTGTCCGGTGCCGGCCCGCTTCCAACCGCCTTTTACCGGATGGCCATTGCCTCGATAATACTGGCGGTCCCGGCCTTCCCGGCGCTGAGAAGAGCCATGAAAACGCTGACCGGCCGGCAAAAAATTCTTCTTCTTACTTCCGGTGTGGTTCTGGGTCTTCACTTTGCCGTCTGGGTGACTTCACTTTTTTACACAACCATATCCAATTCGGCTATTCTGGTCGCCACCCAGCCGGTCTGGGTGTTGATTCTGGAAGCATCCCTCCTGAAAGAACGCATCCCCTCGCGCTCGATTATCGGGATGCTTATCGCGCTGGTTGGCATAATTATTATTTCAGGCGCTGATTTTGACATGGGCCGAGACTATATTATCGGCGACCTTCTGGCGCTGGCCGGGGCCGTTTTCGCCGCCCTCTACCTGTTCATCGGTCGGAAGCTGCGCGCCAATCTCGATAATCTCGGCTACATCTTCCCGGTTTATTCGATCGCCGCGATAACTTTGGTCATTATCGCGCTCTTTTACCATGTCAACCTGACCGATTACCCGGCGCGGACCTGGTTCATATTTTTCCTGCTGGCCCTGATCCCGACCGTGGTCGGGCACTCGCTTTATAACTGGCTTCTGAAATTCGTTCAGGCACATATCGTGGCGACCACCGTCCTGGGCGAGCCGATCGGCGCCACCGTCCTGGCAATATTTTTCTTTGACCAGATTCCAGGCTGGTGGACCCTGATTGGCGGCATTTTGATTCTGTCCGGCATTTTCGTGGTCCTGAAGAGAAGAAAAAAAGATAAAATTATTATACCGGAATAACTCATCATTTTATTTATTATCTGCTTATGATGGAATTTCCGATCAGCGGCGTCGAAACATACTGGTGGCTGCCCATGCTGGTGGCCTTCGGCATTTCGACCCTTACTTCAATGGGCGGTGTCTCCGGCGCTTTCTTGATTCTTCCCTTCCAGGTCAGTATTCTCGGTTTCACCGGGCCGGCTGTCAGCCCGACCAATCTCGTGTTCAACATCGTTGCCATTCCCAGCGGAGTTTATAGTTACTGGCATGAAAAGCGCATGGTCTGGCCGCTGACCTGGACCATAATCATCGGGACCCTGCCGGGAGTCTTCCTGGGCGCCATTATCCGCATCAAGTATCTCCCCGACCCGCGTGCCTTCAAAGTTTTCGCCGGACTGGTGCTGTTATACATCGCGATCAGGCTGGTGATTGACTTCATAAAAAAGAAAACCGCCAGGGCATCAGCCGGTGGTAAATTCGAAGTGACGCCCATTGAAAGCAATCTCAAATGCATCGGCTATGAATTCAACGGCGAACCATATAAGGCCTCGACCATGGGCCTGCTGGCTCTGAGTTTTGTGGTCGGTATTGTCGGCGGCACTTACGGCATCGGCGGCGGCGCCATTATCGCCCCGTTTCTGATCGCTGTCTTCGGACTGCCGGTTTACACGGTGGCCGGGGCGGCCCTGCTCGGCACTTTCATAACCTCGGTGGCCGGAGTTGCTTTCTATGCCATCATTGCCCGGTTCTATGGAGATACCGGTCTGGCCATTTCCCCCGACTGGCTGCTGGGCGGGATGTTCGGAATCGGCGGCGCGGCCGGGATGTATGTCGGGGCGCGCATACAGAAATATATCTCAGCACGGGTCATCAAAGTGATCCTGGCCGCGGCGATGCTGTTCATCGCCGTGAAATATATTTCGGGTATATTAAGATAAAAAATTCGTCATTACACAGCCCTGTCAACAGAAAATAAAATCTAATTCAAAACATGGCCGCATTATGCTCATGACAGTTATTGTCACGTTCAAATAAAAGATATTGACATATTGGATTAGGCATACTACATTTATTTGAATCTTTCATTATACACTGTCGAGGGAGGTATTATGCGCATGTTCTTGCGTCTGTCCTTTGTGGTGACTCTAGTTTTAATGACAACCGTTTTTACGTCCGACATATTTGCGAATGACAGCACAGGTTACAGGGGAACTTTCAACTTGAAAGTAGGGCATTATGGCGCCGGGACGATGAAAATAAATGACCGGGAATATGAAACCGATGACGGATTATGTTTCGGCAGTAGCGTGGATTTCCCCGTATCCGGCGATTTTTACCTGGGAGTTGCCGTCGATGCTGCTCAAATCAAAATGTGGCACGAATCTGAATATCTTCTAAATGTCGGTTTGATTTTGAAAAAACGATTTTCCGTGAATAATGGAAGCCTGCTTATCCGGCCGGCGGCCGTAATCGGGCATGCGATGCTTAATGAAATTGCATGGGTGGACAACACTACATATTTGACATTTCAGATTTTCAACGAAGTGGTGGTGGTGTTCGATGGCAAAGTCGGTATGCTCTGGGATGTGGGTCTATTCTGGGCGCTTTCTGGCGGCAACGATAAAAATGATATTTCCGGCGGGCCGTTTTTGTTGATTCGATTTGGCCTGTCGATATAAATTGCTGTTAATCAATCTTTCAAAATATGGGAGGCAGATCATGTCTTTTAAGGTGGGTCGCTTTTTCATTTATCTTTTCATGTTATTTTTTCTGACAGCATCCTGTCATGCAGATAATGTCCCCAAAAGTAAATCTGTATTCGGAATCAAAGTCGGGCTTTGCGGCGAAGCCGACATCAGGATTGATAATCATCGCTATTCGGCGGAATCCGGCACCATCTTCGGCGCCTTTCTTGATTTGCCGGTTTATGGAAAATTTTACGGTGGATTTGCGGCGGATATCGGTAGTTTTGACGTCAGGGTGGAGAACAGTCAATTCCTCGACCTGAGCCTGGTCTTAAAGGCAAAACTGGGTAATTCTGATCAAAGATTATTTTTCCGTCCTGCGATTGCATTTGGGTATGGGATGGTCAACAAAGTTCTTCTTCTTGATGAAACACGATATTTCACTTTTCAGATTTTTGCCGAGATGCTTTTCATGTTTGATGAGCGTCTGGGATTGCTTTGTGATATCGGATGGATGTCGGCGCCTTCGGGTGGTGACGGCACCTATAGTGTCACGACCAGTCCCAGGCTCATGTGGCGGGGCGGGATCGTGTTTTAATATGCAATGATCAAAATTATTCGAATGTTATCTCAAAATAAAGCGGGAGCCGATTAGCTCCCGCTCTTTTTTAATCTTTACGGGCACAGTGGCGCCGGGCCGCCTTTATACAAATAACTGATAAGATATGTCGCATCCAGTATATTGATGGCGCCGTTTCCGTTGGCGTCACCCGCCGGAAGCGGATCGGGCTCCGGGCCGCCCTTATACAGATAGTTGATCAGGTATGTCACATCAAGTATATTTATTGACAATGATCCGTTGGCATCGCCGCAGACAAAATTGATAAGGCTTAAATCGGCCGTTCCGCAATCGGTATAGCCGGGATAAATAGTTCCCCCGCCCATCGCCGAAAAAATGAAATTCCCTGCGGGCGCGACAAAAACAGAATCGAAATCAATGGTCTGTTCGGTGATCCCGGCCGGAATCCGGACCTTAAGCCTGGCCAGCAAACCGCCGGATTGCGCCGGTATTTCATTCGTAACTTCGGCATAACCAATGTGCACCTGCTTTCCGGCGACATCGATCCGATAGCTCGGATCTTCAGGCGCAATGGTCCCCGTCATATCGACCGAGATAATTTCAATGTCATCTGAACTATAACTGAATCCCAGCGAAAATCCGGTTATCGCAACGTCGTTGGTAATATAAATCGGGATCGATACCGTATCATCCACCGAAGGAATAGCTACCGTCATCGGACATCCCAAGCTGACACTGTTGCCTCCGGTCGGCAGGACGCAATCACCGGTCATCTCGCACGGCCCCGGCCCGCCGTTCAGAAAGGCATCCATGAGATAAACCACATCCGAGACATTGATACTGCCGCAACCGTCGACATCACCCTGTCCCAAAAACTCCGGGGCGGGACCATTCAAAAGGATATATTGCATCAGGAAAACCGCATCCATAACGGTCACATAACTGTCGCCGTTGGCATCACCGCAGAAGAATTCGGGCGGGTTGCCGACCGTGACCTTCTGCATTTCCGAGAAGGCGCCCCATTGGTCATCGGCGTCCATCGCGCGCGCTTTGTAATAATAGAAATCCTCGGCTTTACCGCCGATAGCGTACGATGTATCGGTGATGTTCGATGAAAGCACGCTGATCGTTTCGAAATGCATGACCGGATATATATCATCTATAAAAATACCGTACCAGGCATAGTACAGACTGTTATCTTTGTAGGAGAACCTGACATAGACATTTTCACCTTCATAGTCGGTCAGAGGATACAACCCTTCAACCCATTCCGGCGGCCAGGAAGCGCCTCCGGACACGCCGCTTATCCCATGCCCGCGATTATGCCACCAGGGATCAATATCGGTACTCAGGTTGCCGTCAACTGGGATGAAATGGACGCCGTCGGTCGATATCTCGACATAGGCAAAATCAAAGTTATTTTGTATTTCATAATAGGCCCAGAATTTCAGGGTGTCGTCCGGCTTGACAGTATATGGTGTAACGGTCTGTATATATCTTTCCGTCGTACTGGGGTCGCCTGACCAGAAACTCTTGTAGCCCGAGTGATAAGTATATGATTCAGGCACGAATCCGTTGTTGACCCAGTTTCCGAAATTTTCGGCGGCATCGGTAACCTTGGTAAGGTTTGTCATCTCGCACAGTTCATATTTCACGGCCGGGTTATTGGTATCGGCATGCGACCAGTTAATCTCATAGGGAGTAAGCACATCGACCGAATCGGGCACCGTCAGCAGCGGCGCGTCGGGAGCCATCACGCCCTGAATATTACCGACCGCATTGGCCAGATAATAATTGAAGGGCAGGTTTTCCGTCAGAAGTGCCGGGATCCGGCTCGTCTCCGGCCAGAATCCGTCATCATAACCGCCGACCTCTACCGTCATTGAAAGGTTCTTGTTCTTGATCGTCTGCTCGCCATAACCCCAGTCATCGCTGTCGCCGTTGGTCGTATAGAGAATCCACCCCGGCCCCGGCGTATATCCGTTAATCGCCTTGATTTCCTCACCCATGGCATAGTAAATATTCTCATCCGGCGTATAAAGACCGCGCTCATAACTCCACGGCCAGAGAAGAAGGTTCGAATAAGAATGATAATACAACGTGACCACGAACTCATGTGCGCTGATAAAATCACGCATGGCCTGGGTTTCAAGCTCCGAAAAAGGCCCGCTGCCGCGATACAGCGGATCATCGGTATATGGGGATGAACCCTCGTCATCATACCCCCACATATATCCATAATTACGATTAAGATCGATTCCGAATGTCCCATCCCCATTGTTAAAGCGGTTCTTCCGCCACATCCCACCGCCGCCCGGAGTGTTCCAGTCGTTATAGGCATATCCATCAGGATTAATAACCGCCACGAACCACATCTCGCGGTTATCGACAAGGTAAGTCGCCTCGGGATCGGTGCCGTAATTCTCCAGGAGATGCGTAATGAAATCCAGAATAATCAGCGGTGTGATACCTTCGCGGGCGTGGATCGCCCCGGCGTATAAAATTTCCGGTTCATCTTCATCGACATCAGGATTGTCCGAAACTTTCACCGCATAAATGTTCCGGCCTTCATAAGTCGTTCCGATGCTGATCTTGTCGGTAATCAAATCAGGATAAAGAATTTTAAGAAACATCAGTTCCGATTCGATCGAAGATAATGACAAGTATCCGGTATAATCCTTGTCAGCAAAACGCGAACGATAAAATTCGCTTAAATCCTCATGCACGATCTCGACTTTCAATCCAAGTTTCTGCAAATCGGCGATTTCGTCGGCATCGGTCACGATATCGACAGAATGATCACCCTGCCAGACAATATCCAGATGGAGACCTCGGATCAGAAGTATCTGATCCGGCGTTTCAAAAATGATTTTGGCCTGGATATACTTGTCCGCAGAAACAGCCGTTTGGACCATGAGCAAAACCGATAAAATGATTACAAATAGTGAAATCTTTTTCCCAACCATGATGTCCTCCCGGGAAGGTAAATATTTCTATTAGTATATGGGTATGACTTTCAAACCATGAATAATATACAAAATTTACTCATTTTATCAAAGCAGTTTTTTAGCTGAATGCCGGGATTATATGCAATATATGCGATGTAAATAGAAATGATTATCGCTATTCAAACAGCTTCTGCTGATCCGATTTATCGATTTTCAGGCCGAGATGTTTGACCGCCTCGCTCGATACCATGCGGCCCCGTTTAGTGCGCTGGAGAAAACCGATTTTAAGCAGAAATGGCTCGACAACATCGACCAGGGTATCCAGTTCTTCGCTGAGAGTGGCCCCGAGCGCCTCAATGCCAACCGGCCCGCCCTTGTAATATTCGATAATTACCTTCAGGAATTTTCGGTCAAGATTATCCAGCCCGATCGAATCGATACCTTCGGCATCAAGCGCCTTGCGAGCCAGTTCGACTGTTATTTTGCCATCCCCTTTGACCTGCACAAAATCCCGAACGCGCCGCAACAGTCGATTAGCCACGCGCGGGGTCCCGCGCGACCGGCGGGCGATTTCGAGCGCCGAGTCATCATCGATGGAAACCTCAAGCAATTTTGCCGAACGGATGACAATCTCTTTCAATTCTTCGGGTGGGTAAAAATCAATATGGTGGTATAAGCCGAAACGGTCGCGCAACGGCGGCGAGAGCAGCCCCGCCCGCGTCGTGGCGCCGATCAGAGTAAATCTTTTCAGGGGGATATTGATTACTTTTGCGAATGCGCCTTTATCGACCACGAAATCAACCTTGAAATCCTCCATAGCCGGATATATGAACTCCTCGATGGCCGGAGACAGGCGGTGGATCTCGTCGATAAATAAGACATCCCCCTCCTTAAGATTAGTGAGTATCCCCATCAAATCGCCGGTCCGGCTGAGTGAAGGTCCCGAGGTCGCCACCAGGCTGCTGCCCATTTCGTTGGCAATAATATATGCCAGCGTTGTCTTTCCCAGACCGGGCGGCCCATAGAATAAGGTGTGCTCGCAGGCTTCTCCCCGCTTTCTGGCGGCTTCGACCGAAACGCGGAGTTTTTCCTTGAGTTTTTTCTGGCCGATATATTCGTCAAGCTTCTTGGGCCGCAGTGAAAGAATAAAAGATTCTTCTTCCGGCGATATAATTTCTCCCGATACAATTCGTTCCCGGCTCACCTGTTAGTACCCCTTTCGCAAGGCCGCTTCCTGACTGAATATAATGGAAATGAGCTTTTCCGTAGCATCTATTTTCGGATTGGCCGCAATGGCCTTCTCGACCATTCGTTCGGCATCGGCCCGGTGGTATTGAAGCTGCATCAAAACTTCGACCGCCTCGGCAAAGATATCGGCTTTCTCTTTCCTGATTGTTGTCAGCGGCTTGCCTTCTTTGGCCAAAGCAAACCGGGCCATTCGCCCGTTGAGTTCGGCCACAACCTTTTCCGCCAGACGATTCCCAAATCCGGGCAACCGCACCAGCGTGGCGACATCCTTTGTCTCGATAGCCGTCGCGATTTCGTTAATGGGAAGAGTCAGTGATTTCAGTCCTTTTTTGAAACCCAATCCCGACACCGTCGTGAACAGCTGAAAAAACTCCTTATCAAGCATTCTCGTGAACCCAATCAGCCGCGGATAATGATATGACTTCCGGTCGCCGGCCTCGATATAATTCAGGGCATAAAGCGATATTTCGGCGTTGATCGAGCGCGCTTCTTTCAATTCATTATAGAGGCCGGAGGGGATCATCAATTCATAATACAATCCATTAAGCTCCAGAGTCACCTGGTCTTCGGTAAGGTTGCTGATTTTTCCTCTGATTTGAGATATCATTGTTTCCCCAGTAATGCATTATGGTGGCAGAGTGCCACCGCCAGGGCGTCGGCGGTGTCGGCGGAGGCAATATCCATCTTGAGCTTCAATATGGTTTTAATCATTTTCTGAACCTGGCTCTTGCTGGCCCGGCCGTTGCCGGTCAGCGATTTCTTAATGCGTGTCGAAGCATATGACACCACCGGGATTCCTGATTGGGCCGCCTGCAGAAACACCACGCCCCGGGCATGTCCCATGATTATAGCCGTTTTGGGATGAGCGTAATGAGAGTACAACTCCTCGACTGCAATATAATCAGGTTTGAATTGACTGATGATTTTTCCGATCTCGGCGTGTATTTCATTCAATTTGAGTTCGAAATCCCGATTCTGATTGGTCTTAATCACTCCCGCTTCCAAAACCCGGGTTCTGGTCCCGGATGATTCAATTACCCCATACCCGGTAATATGCAACCCCGGATCAATGCCAACAATAACCATCAGGTCAATACATCAAATCAGCCGATCCTAGCCGACCAACTTCTCCATCACCGAGTCGTCGATGTCAAAATTGGCATAGACACTCTGGACATCGTCGTGCTCTTCCAGTGCTTCGTAGAGCTTCAGCATTGTCTCGGCCGGTTTATCCTCGAGCTTTATGGTGTTTTGCGGGATCATGGTCGCCTCGGCGGAAGCCACCGGAATTGATTTCGCCTCGATTGCGGCCCGTACCGTTTCAAGTTCGCCCGGAGGTGTGATGATTTCATATATATCCCCGTATTTGGCGAAATCTGAGGCGCCTGCCTCGAGGGCAATTTCCAGCAGCGAATCTTCGTCGGCAACTTTGGCATCGACATTGATGACGCCTTTCTTATCGAACATCCAGGCCACACAACCATTCTCGCCCAAATTACCGTTATAGCGTGCAAACAAATGCCTGATTTCGGACACGGTTCGCTTTTTGTTGTCGGTCAGGCATTCAATGTAAACCGCCACCCCATTGGGACCATAACCTTCATAAGTGATTTCTTCATAGGAGACACCGGGAAGTTCGCCCGTTCCTTTTTGCACTGCTCTCTTAATATTATCCGCAGGCATATTGGCCGCTTTGGCCGTGGCTATGGCCGTCCTTAGACGCGGATTACCGTCAGGATCACCACCTGCCGCGCGCGCGGCAACGGTAATTTCTTTTATAAGCCTGGTAAACATCCGACCGCGCTCGGCATCGGCTTTGCCTTTTTTACGCTTGATTGTCGCCCATTTTGAATGGCCGGACATTGTGACCTCCTGATATATTTAAATATTTTTATCTTCGACGTAACTTTACCCACTAATTCTAATGTATTTATACCTTTTTATCAAGCGGATAATATCAAAATGATAGAAGAAAGCGGGCGAAAGGCCCGATAATCCTGGTATTTTTTATTGAAATTTAAGGGTCGGTCTTATTTCAGGCTTTTCGGTAAGTTTCCGCGATATCCTCGTTCAGGACAATAATAACGACCCGGCGATTTCGGGGATCCAGCGGGTCATCGGGATAACGGGGGCGTTTATCGGCATTGCCTCGAATTTCGACAATCTGATCCTGTCGCAGACCGGCCGAAGCCATCAATTTTCTGGCGCTGTTGGCTCGATCGGCAGAAAGCTCCCAATTGGAGTAACCATATGTCCCGGAATAGGGCTTGCTATCGGTATGCCCCTCGACAATGATGGAGTTGGGCAGTTTACCCAGTTCGGAAGCTATCGCCGTCAAAAGCAGACTGGTTTGGCTCTTCAACCGGGCGCTGCCCAGATCGAAAAAGTCCGAACCATCCCCTTTTCCCGATTCAATCAATTGAATGCGAAGGCCTTCCGGCGTCATTTCCATTTCGACATTGTCCTTCAAACCGGCCAGTTCCGGAATATTATCGATAGCCGTCTTGATATTATTGCTGGCTGCCAGGAGCAGTTCCCGCTCCTGTTGAAGCTTGCTGGCCAGAACCGACTTGCCGTCCTTGGCCTTAACGGGCGAGGAATCGCCATCATTAAGACCCTGGCCTTTGGATTTCATAAAGCCAACCGGGTCCTGAAAATACCCCTGGACCGATTCCTTGACATCCTCCGATTGGGAAACCAGCCACATCACCAGGAAAAAGGCCATCATGGCAGTCACAAAATCGGCATAGGCCACTTTCCAGGCCCCGCCATGGTGACCGCCATGGTTATTCTTCTTCTTAACTACGATAACCGACTTATTGTTTTTCGATTCTTCCGAAGACATAGACAAAAATCAGCTAAATTATTTTTTGGAGCCGCGGCAGGCTTCTTCCACCTCGATAAATCCGGGACGAACGTCAGAGGGAATGACCCGGCGGGCGAACTCCACCGCGATGGAAGCGGCAAAGCCCTTATGAAATGCCAGAAGCCCCTGTTTCAGACAAATATAATATTTGGATTCTTCTTCGCTCATGGACTGAAGATTCACCGCCAGCGGCTGAACAAAGCCATAGGACAGCAGGACACCGAGAAAGGTCCCGACCAGCGCCGCCGCTACTTTATGTCCGATGACTTCGGGAGGGCCGCCGATCGCGCCCATGGTGATTACGACTCCAAGTACGGCCGCGACGATTCCCAGGCCCGGAAGGGCATCGCCGATACGATTCAGATGCGATGACGGCTGGAGGTTTTCATGATGATGCGTTTCAAGATCCATGTCCAGCATGGCATCCAGATCATGCTCCGGAATACCGCCCATGATAATCAATCGCATGGTGTCCGAAAGAAAATGAAGGGCGTGACTATTCTTTATGAAATAGGGATATTTGGTCAAAATCGGGCTTTCCTCGGGTCGCTCCACATGAGATTCCAGCCCCACCAGGCCGTCTTTCCTGGCCACATTGAAAAGCTCATACATCATAACCAGCAAGTCAATATACTTCTGTTTGCCGGGGCCGGAACCCATTATCTTGGACAACTGCCGGAGCAGCGATTTCATTACTTTGACAGGCGAACCGATTAGGAGTGAACCAAGCGCCGCCCCGCCAATTATAAGAAACTCGGCCGGCTGCATTAACACCATTAAATGCCCCTTTTCCATCATATAACCACCCAGGACGGCGCCGGCGACGACAAGGATCCCAATAATAGCTAACATACTACCCCTAACCGCAAGATATAATTTCTGTTACAATTATCGTCATTTCCCGGGGAAACTGAAGGAATGGACCAAATCTCCCGTAAACCTTAAAAATTGTTGGAAATTATAAGACAAAACGCTATTTTGAGGCCATGGAATGTATATTTTGCCAGATAATCAGGGGTGAAAAACCGGCCCGAAAATACCTTGAAAATAATGAAGTTATCGTTTTCGCCGATATTCTGCCACGGGCTTCTATTCATCTGCTGATCTGCCCCAAGGAACATTTCACCAGCCTCCTGGAACTTCCCGATAAATTGGCGGTTCAGATGTTGGAAACCGCACGCATAATAGCCAAAGATCTTGGATTGGAGAAAAACTTCAGGCTGGTGCTGAATAATGGGGCCGCCGCGGGGCAGATTGTTGCGCACATCCATTTTCATTTTATGTCAAATGCCGGTGGTATTAAAATAAATTACAAACAGGACCAATTTTAGTCGATTTTTCTCTAATCCCGCCGAAATATTATATTGACATCAGGGGTTAAATTGTTATACTTAAATGTTATGGAATATTTTAACCAAATGAGAGTCCGAAGGGAGGGATATAGATGACAGGTGTCAGGGTTCGTGATGATGAATCATTTGAGAGAGCCCTACGCCGCTTTAATAAGTTTTGTGAGAAGACCGGAATCCTCACTGACATAAAAAAGCATCAGCACTTTGAAAAACCGTCGGAAAGGCGTAAAAGAAAACTGAATGCTGCGCGGCGAAAAATGCGCAAGTTGCAACTTTCTGAAGAGTAGCATCTATGTCTCTCAGTAAGAAGATTGACGATGATTTGATAAAAGCCATGAAGGGCGGTGAAAAGGACAAGGTTACCCTCCTCCGGGGCTTAAAATCTGATATCAAATATAGACGCATTGAAAACGGCGATGATTTATCCGAGCAGGATATCATCGCCGTTTTATCAAGTGCGGCCAAGCGAAGACGGGATTCGATTGAGCAGTTCCGCAATGGCAACCGGATGGATCTCGTCGAGAAGGAAACTTTCGAACTGGAAATTATCCAGTGTTATTTGCCCAAACAGCTTTCCGAGGATGAGTTGCGCGACTTGATCACGCAGTCGATTGCGGCCGTGAATGCCGACTCAGCCGCTAAAGTGGGAATGGTCATGAAGGACCTGATGCCGAAAGTAAAGGGTTTGGCTGACGGAAAGCTGATCAGTCAACTTGTCAGCAGGATGCTGTCGGGAGAAAAAGAATAACAGGTGCATGTTTCCCTCGGCACCTGGGAGGAGGTTGAATCATGAATTGGGTCGATATTATCTTATTAATACTGCTGGTGGCGGCGGTCATTATTGGTTCCAAAAAGGGCCTGATCCGGGAATTGATGGCTCTGGCGGTCCTCACGGCAGCCGTGATCGTTTCAATCAACTATATCGACATCATTGCCACGAAAATATATGCACAGTTGGGCGGCTCGCCGCTGATAACCGCGATACTGTCTTTCATAATTCTCCTTGCCTTTATTTATGCGGTATTTAAAATTCTCGGCATCATGTTTTACAAATTTGCCAACTTGCAGCGCCTGGGCAAAAAAGATCAGCTTGGAGGCGCTCTGGTCGGAGCCATCAGGGGCTGGATAATAATCAGCTTTCTGGTTTTCATGATTTTCCTTTTCCCGATGCCGGATAAGTTTTACGTGGAGTTCGACAATTCTTTTCTCGGCTCAACTTTTGCAAAAACCCTCCCGATGCTTTATGAAGGCTCTTCCACCCTGCATCCCAGGAATCCCAATTTTATGGAAAAAGTCGAAAACACGCTTTTACAACGGCCGCCGAGCGATTTGTCCGGCGATGATCTCGCCGATTTATCGAAAAACCGCGAGCAGGTTTACCGCGTTATATATCGGATGGATAAAGTATTCGGCAGCGGAGAAAAAGGAATATAAAATAAGCTGTTTCCCTTTTCGTTACAAATTTTTATATTCAGGCCGGTGGAAATACCGGCCTTTTTATTGTGAATTTATGTTATGCAAGATTTTGACCTACATAGCCTGGAGGTTCTTGAGTACTTCAAGATTATATCCATCTTGAAGGGGTTGTGCGTTACCGCATACGGTATCGACAATGTCGAAAGAGTCGCTCCCGGAACCGACATCGAGGCTATCCGCGAAAGGCTCGATGAAGTCTCCGAAATGAAGGATATTATCCTTTTCGGCGATGCCATTCCGCTATACCGCCTTGATGACGGCCGCGAGATGATCAGAAGGTCCCGAACCGAGGGAATTCATCTTGACCCGGCCTCGATTCTTCGTGTCCGGGAACTGATCGATCTCTCATCCCATCTTCATGACTATGCCAAATCGGAACGTGAACATTTCCCGCTGATCGAAAAATATCTGGCCGAACTTCACCCCTTTCCGGAAATCAAAAAAGAAATCGATCGGGCCATCGATAAAAACGGCGAAATTCTGGACAGCGCTTCGCAAAAACTGAAGCGGATCAGGATGGATCTATACGACCTCAAGCGGAAAATTACCGGCCGGTTGAGTGAGTTGCTCGCCCAAAGGCACAAAACCCCGGGCTGGCAGGATGACACCATCACCGTCCGCGACGGCCGCTATGTTATCCCGGTCATTGCCGGACAGTTTCAATCCGATTCGGGAATAATTCATGATCGCTCCAAATCCGGCTCAACTCTTTTCGTGGAGCCCAATGCCATTGTTGAGGCCAATAATCGGCTCGGTCAGTTGTTCCAGGATGAGCAGCTGGAGATCGATCGGATCCTGCGTCATCTTACCACCCTGATCGGCGAAGCGGCCGACCGCCTTCTGGCCAACTGCGAAATTATCGGCATCCTCGATTCGATTCATGCTTCGGCGAATTTATCGATCAAAATCGGCGGCAATAAGCCGTTAATGAGCAAAAACAGCAAAATCGAGTTGATTAAGGCGCGGCATCCGCTTATGGCCTATCGGGTCGGGAAAACCGATGATATCGTCCCGAACGATTTTTCGCTCAATGACTCCCGGCTGGCCATGATTATAACCGGCCCCAATACCGGCGGAAAAACGGTGGCCCTGAAAACGGTCGGCCTGCTGGTGCTGATGGCCCAATCCGGGCTGCATATCCCAACCGAGGCAAAATCCGAAATCGGAATTTTCAACAGTGTCATTGCCGATATCGGTGATGAACAGTCCATCGAATTGTCGCTCTCGACTTTTTCCTCGCATGTGCGGCAAATTATCTTTGCCGTCCGGAATGCCCGGGAATCAAGCCTGATTTTACTTGATGAAATCGGCGCCGGGACCGATCCCAAGGAAGGCTCCGCGCTCGCCGAAGCCATCATCCTTAAAATGGTGGAATTGAAGGCCAAGCTGATCGTGACCACCCATTACTCACAGTTGAAAACACTGCCGATGATTCAGCCCGAAATCGAGAACGCCTCATTTGAGTTCGACCGCGAATCGCTGGCGCCAACATTTAAGCTGTACACCGGCATCCCCGGCGGCTCCTACGCGGTCGAGATCGCCCAGCGACTCGGCATGCCGCGGGATATCGCGGCTCATGCCGCCAATCTGATCGGCAAAAGCGAGCGCTCTCTGACCGGCCTAATCGAATCACTCGAAAAGGACCTCTCCGTCCTGAAAAAAGATAAAGTCGAACTGGAGGAAAAACTCCGTAATGCCGCCAATCTCGAAAATCATTACAATGAAAAAATCGAGAAGCTGGAAAAGGAAATTGACGAAATCAAAAAACGGCAACTTGAGGAACTCGAAAGGACCCTAAATGAAACCCGCAGCGAGGTGGAACGCATCGTCAAGGAAATCAGGGAAAGCAAGGCTTCAACCGGCACCGTCAAACAGGCCCATAAGTTCCTTCAGGAGAAGAAGGAGACTCTGGAAAGGCTGAAGGCGAAGCATCAACCCAAACCGGCGCCATCCGATAAACTGGAGCCGGGCGACCCGGTTCTGGTCATTTCCCTGCGGGCCGAGGGCGAGTTTGTCGGCATGGCCGGCGATAATAAAGGCAAAGTGCGGGTCGGCAACATCATGAGTACCGTGGATATAACCGACCTTAAAAAAATCATCACGGATGCATCCGACAAAAAGCTGAAAAGCGCCGGCGGCCTGAGAGAGATGTCCGCTCCCGGCCCGGAAATCGACTTGCGCGGCATGACGGTCGAGGAGGCCCGCGAATCTCTGGATAAATTTCTCGATTCGGCCATGCTGTCGGGACTGCAGCAGCTTTATGTTATCCACGGCAAGGGCACGGGTAAACTTCGCAAGGAATTAACCGAATTTTTGAAACGGCATTCCGCCGTCGATTCTATCCGCCTCGGCGACTGGAACGAGGGCGGGGCCGGCGTAACCGTTGTAAAGTTGAGATAATGGCTGGAACCATCCCGGAAAATATCATCGAGCAGGTCCGACAGACCAGCGACATCGTTGACATCATCGGGCAGTACGTCCGCCTGAAAAAAAGAGGGCGGAATTTCCTGGCCCTCTGCCCCTTTCACACCGAAAAGACACCCTCGTTTTCAGTTTCCGCCGATAAACAGATTTATCACTGTTTCGGCTGCGGCAAAGGCGGGAATGTTTTCACTTTTCTCATGGAACATGAAAACATGAGTTTCGTCGAGGCGGTCAAGCTCCTGGCTCAAAAAGCGGGCATTACCATACCCGAAAGAAAAATCGACAGCTCCGCTAAAGAGGAACTGGATCGGTTGTACTATGCCCACCTGTTGGCGCTTAATTATTTCAAATCGATGTTGACCGCCCCGAAATACACGAACCAGATTACGAAGTACCTCAAGGATAACCGCCGCCTGACCGATGAATCGATCGCGTTGTTCCAGCTTGGCCTGGCCGGCGAGGAATGGGACGGCTTTTTGAATTTTGCCTTGAAAAAGGAGCTTTTTCCGAATGAACTGGTCAAGGCGGGATTGATAATTCATTCCGAAAAGCATGATAAGTACTTTGACCGATTTCGACAGCGATTGATGATTCCCATATTCAACCTCAGCGGCAAACCGATTGCCTTTGGCGGGCGCACCCTTAAAAAAGGGGAACCGGCCAAATATGTCAACTCGCCGGAAACAATGCTCTATTCCAAAAGCAATGTCCTCTATGGTCTCAATTTCAGCCGCCAGCTTATCCGCGAAAAAAATGAGGTTATCATTGTCGAAGGTTATTTCGATCTGATCTCGCTGTACCAGGCCGGAATCAAAAATGTGGTGGCTTCGTCGGGAACCGCTTTCACCGCCCAGCAGGCACGGCTTCTGGCGCGCTTTACCGATATGGCCTATTTATTCTTCGATGCCGACTCGGCCGGTCAGACCGCGGCCCTGCGCTCGGTCGATGCTCTCTACGACGCCGGCCTCGAGGTGTTGGTGATGATTCCGCCCGAAGGCGATGACCCGGATTCGGTGGCTGTCAGGGAAGGCGCCGCCGGTATCGATAAATTAAAAGAGAATGCTATGCGTTATCTGGAGTTCCGTGTAAAAAATATCGATCTAAAAAAACAGGGAATCATTGCCAGGGAAAAACTGATCAAGGAACTGGCCGAGTTGGCCGGCCGTATCGGCGATACCACCCGAAGACAGCTTTTTATCGCCGAAGCCGCCGAAATGCTGCAAACCGATGTTCGGACGTTTAACAATCTTTTGAAAATCGATATGGTCCCCAGAAAAGGATACGCCGGAGTCAGACCCCCCAAGAAAGTCGCCGATATCGAGCGGGACCTGCTGTCGCTTATTACGAATTATCCCGAATACATGGAAGATGTCAGCGACCGGCTGATGCCGGAGGATTTTCACACCGAAGCCTATGCCGGGCTTTATTCCCGGATGCTCGTGATATTGAAGGAGCATGGCTCCCTGTCGGCCGGGAGTATTATCAACTTTCTTGATGATGATTCGCTTGTCTCCGAAATGACTTTGCTGGCCGAAATCGACTGGGAAAAAGACCGCGCCCGCCCCATGATAAAAGATTATGTCGAGAAAATACTTTCGTACCGAAGGGAACGGGTTATCGACAAATTGAAGGTGGAACTTAAAGTCGCTGAAGATAAAGGCGACCATGAAACTGCCGGGAAACTGGCCGAGGAAATCGCCGGCCTGATTAAAAGGCGCAAAGAGTAGAAATGCTGAAACACCTCCATATAGAAAATTTCGCCCTGGTCAGCCGGCTCGATATCGAATTCGGGGAGGGTATGAATGTTCTGACCGGCGAGACAGGCGCCGGCAAGTCGATTATCGTGGGCGCTATCGCCCGGCTTCTCGGTGAAAAAGCGGATCAAACCGACATCCGCTCCGGTACCGGACTGGCCGTTATCGAGGCGGATTTCAATATCGGGGACAATGATGATATTATCAAAATACTCGATCAGGCCGAGATAGAGCATAATCGAAAAACGATTTCGATGCGGCGGGAAATCGTCCTCAACAAACCTTCTAAAAGTCTCATCAACGGGCAACTCGTAACCCTGACGCAATTACGCGATATTACCCGTCCCATGGCGGAACTGTTCGGCCAGCATTCGCATCAGCAACTGCTCGACGAAAAAAATCACCTGGGTTTTCTTGATCGTTTTGCGGGATTGAGCGATAAGGTCGATGAGTTGCGACAGGTATTCCATGACTGGCAAAACAGCGCCCAGCAGTTGAAGCGTCTGGAGTCACGCAAGGAAACCGAAAAAAAAGAACGGGAACTGCTGCTCTTTCAGAAAGATGAAATTGAAAAGGCCGGAATCAATATTGGCGAGGAGGAAGAACTCCTGGCCGAGCGAAAAATACTGGACTCGGCCCGGCTCCTGGGCGAAAAAGCCTCGCTTATCCTGCGCATTCTCGATCAGGATGAAAACGCCGCCCTGAATATTCTCGGCACCTGCCGCAAAGAATTATCCGATATGGCCGCAATCGATAAAAAACTTGAGCCGGAAACCGAATTGATGGAGAGCGCCATAATTAATCTTGAAGAATTGCGCACTCGCATCGAAGCTTATCTGTCATCCATTCCGGACGACCCTGATCGGCTGGAGCAGATCAATCTCCGGCTTGATGAAATCTATCGACTCAAGAAAAAATACGGCGGCTCCGAAGAAGCTATTCTGGAAACACTGAGGCAGATCAATTTCCAGCTTGGCCGCAGAATTGATGTTGAGGAGCAGTTGAAAATCCTTCGCGCCGACGAAAAAAAACTGCGTTTACGCTACACCGAAACGGCCCTGGAAATCTCTGCTATAAGACGAAAAGCCTCGCAAAAATTATCTCGGGTGGTCGAGAAAGAGCTTAACCAGGTCGGAATTAATTCGGCCAAATTCGACTTTGAATTTATTTATGAGTCCGATCCCGTCGGATTGGAATTCGAGGGAAAGAGAATTCGACCATTTCCCGAAGGCTTTGAGACCGGTCGTTTCCTGGTGTCGGCCAATCCCGGTGAACCGTTAAAGCCTTTGGCCAGAACAGCTTCCGGCGGCGAAATATCGCGGATTATGCTGGCGCTCAAGGCGGCCGATAAGCAAAAATCAGGAAAATACAAAATGCTGCTGGTTTTCGATGAAATCGATGCCGGTATCGGCGGCCGGACTGCGGCGATGGTGGCCTCAAGGTTGGCCGATCTGGCGAAATCATCACAATTGCTGGTAATTACGCATTTGCATCAGATAGCCTCCCTGAGCGATGATCATTATGCTGTGGAAAAAGTCGAATCGTCCGACCGGTCCAAAAGAAATATAGTGGCCGTCAAACACTTAGGCTCGGCCGACAGGAAAAAGGAAATTGAGCGAATGCTCAGCCTTCCCGAAAATGCCAATGTTTAACTTGACTAATTCTATTGTATTCCTGATGTTAGCCGATTATATGGCATTTTTCATTGAATAAATCAGCCTCGGACAGGTATACCAATTGAGTGTCGCGCAAGTAGAAGATAATATTTTGATTGCGGAAATCGCAGAGGGTGATAAATCCGCAATGAGAGCGCTTGTGGAAAGATATAAGCGAAAGGCATATTATCTGGCGCTGGGAATGGTCGGCAATCGGGATGAGGCTCTGGACATATCGCAGGAAGCATTTATAAGAGTCTTTAAGTCCGCCCGAAAGTTTGAACGGGACCAGAAGTTTTTCCCTTGGTTTTACTCAATTGTCGCCAATCTTTGCAAGGATGATCTTCAGCGCCGCGAAAAACGGGATTCAAAAGCCGTTGATTTGGAAGAAAATGATTTCCTGCTGGTGGATGAATCCAACCCTGAGACAAAAATGATACTTAAGGAACAAGCACAAATACTGCAAAAGGCGCTCGCGCAACTCTCTTTCGAAGACAGGGAGATAATTATGTTGAAACACTTTCGGGATATGCCATATGACGAAATTTCCAGACTGCTGAATATCCCGAAAGGAACAGTAATGTCGCGCCTGTATTACGCGCGCAAAAAATTGGCGAAATTATGTCATGAACTTGCATGAAGAAAAATTCAGTATAATGTTGTCAGGCTTTACCGACGGGGAATTAACCCCCGAGGAGAAGACCGAATTCGAAAGGCATCTTAAATTCTGCCCTGAATGCCAAAAAAAAGTGCAGGTGTTTCAACAACTTAAGGAGGTGACCGGGGCCATGAAATATGCGGATATTCCGGAACATGTCTGGGAAAATTACTGGCGCGGGACCTATCGCAGGCTGGAGCTGGGAATCGGATGGATCCTTTAATTTCTTTCTGAATCAGGCGGAGCCTTTGATTCTCAGAGTCGGAATCGGAGTTCTAATCCTGGGATCAATTTTTCTCTTGGTTTCAATCACTCGGGAACGGATATTTGCTTATCGACGCGACCGTTATAAGGAGATTCAAAGATGATAATAGTTAATACCGAAACAATACCGGGAATGAAAATTGTCAAGATGCTCGGTCTGGTCAGAGGCAACACCATCAGGGCGAGGCATGTCGGACAGGATATCAAGGCATCGTTCCGCACGATTATCGGCGGCGAAGTCGTGGAATATACCAAAATGCTTGCGGAAACCAGAGAACAGTCTCTTGACAGGATGGTCGAAGAGGCCGCCAAACTGGGAGCAAATGCCGTCGTGAATATACGATTCTCGACATCGGAGATAATGAGAGGAGCGGCAGAACTTCTGGCGTATGGGACCGCCGTCGTTGTCGAAAACGACAGTTGAAAAATATTTTATCTATTAAATAAAGGGAATAAACATGACTAAACCGCGCAAAGGATGGCTGGCGGCATTGTTGACATTGCTTATGCCGGGGCTCGGTCATCTGTATTGCGGAAAGCCAATTGAGGCGGCTGGTTTTTTTGTCGGTGCCATTACTGTCGGCTATATTGCTTCCGCAATCCTGATGTATTGGAATTCTCGCCCACTGAATTTCCTTGTTACCGCTATTATTGTCCCGGCCTATTTTATTTTTGCCATTGTACATGCCGTAAAAACCGCCCGGGCGGTCACCGACAGTTTTACACCCCGTTGGCATAAGCGCAAAGGATGGCTGGCGGCATTGCTCACATTATTTATGCCCGGCCTTGGTCACCTATATTGCGGCAAGCCGATCGCGGCCGCCATTTTCTTTGTCGGCGCTCTTATTTTCGGCAATATCGCCGCGGCAATTCTAATATATGTTAATTCCCATCCATTGAATTTTCTGGCGGCTGTCATATTAATCCTGGCATATTATATCATTGTCATTAAACTTGCCCACGGCGCCGCGAAACGGACATCCGGGAAATTTACTCCCGGCTGGTACAATCAGTCCTATGTCTATCTGGGCATCTTCCTCGTCTGCCTGTTCATATCATCCTATGCTTTCCCCGTCTTCCGGAACTACAAAGCCTTCGTCATCCCCACATCAAGCATGGAAAACGCCCTCATCCCGGGCGATTATATTCTGGCCGATTATGGTATCTATAACACGGAAGGTCCCGCCCCCAATGATGTAATAGTCTTCATTTGGCCGGTCGATAGCACGACCATGCATGTCGATCGATGTATCGCCGTTCCGGGCGACATAGTGGAATACAGAGACAAGGTGCTGTTTGTCAACGATGTCGAGGCCGCCCTGCCCTCGACTTCAAAACATATAAGTGATAATATCATCCCCCGCACCGAGGAAATGGCCAACACCCGGGATAATTTCGGGCCCTACCAGGTGCCCTCTGAATCTTATTTCGTGATGGGGGATAATCTTGACAATTCCTATGATTCCAGGTTTTGGGGAGCCGTTCCCAAAGATATGATTGTCGGCAAGGCGATGCGGATTTACTGGAGCTCGGACCTGTCCCGGCTCGGAATGGCTGTCAAATAATTCCGCCCCGAACGTCGTTTATTGTTTTAATTATGAATAAGAGCTGGCGCATGCCGGCTTTTTTCATTAATTATTAATCTTGTGAAGGCGGCAATACGATTGGAGACGAGAATAATTGATGCTTAGAAATAAATTGTCATTCCTGCCCGACAAGGCGGTCGTCTGGCTGGCCGTCTATCTCATGGGTGTCATCTATTTCGCTTTGTTCAGGCTGCTCTTTCTTCTGACTCATCTGCCCCTGGTTGACAATACCCCTCTCGCACTGTTGCTCCATTCTTTCTGGGTCGGGTTCCGCTTCGATAGTTCCATATTATGTATAATCATTCTGCCGCTGTTTTTGATATCACTGTTGCCTTTCGTAAAATTCGCACAAAGAAGGACCCGGACCATTTTCGTTACGGGTCTTTCGATTATCTTTGGAATTATCTTTTTCGCCTCGAGCGCCGACATTCGCTTTTATGATACTTTCAACAGCCGGCTGAATTACTGGGCGGTGGAGTATATCGAGTACCCGGGGCTAATGTGGTACGCCGCTTCGACCGCGGAAGGGGCCTGGTATTTGATTCTCTTGTGGTTCGCCGCCACGGTTTCTTTTATGCTTCTGACAAAAAAACTATTCAAATCTTTTTCATGGCCAGGCGATTACCATGGATGGAAATCAAAGACGGTTTCTTATGTCCTTCTTGCCGTAATCATGACTTTCGGAATCAGGGGTCGCCTGGGAATGACAGGACTTGATTGGGGCCTTGCCTTCTTCAGCGAGAATGAATTCGTCAGTCAACTGTCTCTAAACAGCGTTTTTACGCTGACTCGTTCGATTTATGAAGAGTTAAAGGACGGCAAACCGCTCTTTGGAAAAGAAGAAAACCGGTTGTCGTTTTACGATAATGACGTGGCCTGCATGACCGTCCGCGAAATGCTGGATATAAAAACCGATAGTGCCGCAGCATTTTGCGATCTGAAACAAACTATTGACTCAAACGACAAATACGGATTTCATCCCAATGTTGTCATTGTTATCATGGAAAGCTGGGGCGCCGACAAGACCGGCGCTCTGGGTTCGACACTCGGAATAACACCCGAATTCGACAAACTATGCACCCATGGCATCTTGTTTACCGATTTCTATGCCAACGGCGTCAGGACCAATCGCGGCATCACCGCCATTCTTTGTTCTTTCCCGTCTCTTCCGGGGCGATCAATAATGCAACGCTATGCCGCCGATAATCCCTTCACAAGCATTGCCCAAATCCTGGCTCCCTTCGGCTATGAATCCGTTTTTGCCTATGGCGGCGATATCGAATTCGACAATATGCGCGGATTTCTGAAAGAAGTGGGATACGACAAATTCTTCAGCGAAAGTGATTTTGGTTCGAAAAATGCCCTCGGCAAATGGGGTGTCCCGGATCACGTTGTCTTCGACAGTCTGATCAACTGGATTGATTCCACGAAAAGGCCGTTCAACCTGACCGTCATGACCCTGAGTAACCATGAACCATACCTGATTCCCGATGACAGATTTATGAAGTACGGAGAAGAGCATGAAAACAGCCGGATGTTGAATGCCTGTTATTATTCGGATTGGGCCTTGGGGGAATTCATGAATAAATTAAGGCAGAAACCGGTTTTTGACAGTACCATCTTCATCTTTACCGCCGACCACAGCCAGCATCACAGAACGATCCATCCTCTGGTCCCGGAGCGTTTCCATATTCCTCTTCTTTTCTATGCACCGGCGCTGCTGGGCGACAGCCAGACGGTTATAAGACGAACCGCCAGCCAGGTGGATATTATTCCCTCCCTGGCCGGTCTGCTTGGGATTAAGACAGAAATTTATTCCTGGGGCCGCGATCAATTTGCCCTTAACAGGAATGAGCCCGGTTTTGCCGTTATTTCCGATGAGGAAAAAACCGGGTTGATTGAAGGCTCGCTGTATTATTTGAACTGGATAAATCGTGTCAAAAGGCTTTACTACCTGACCGACGAGCCGTATCTGAGGCATAATATCCGCGATTCATTTCCGAATATTGCGGGTTATATGGACCTTCAGCTGAATTCTTACATGCAGATGGCCAATCTTCTTTCCCGGGGCGGCGGGAAACAAGGCGCCGCGCCCATAAAATAAAATCAGCCCAAAAGCCAAAATTCATTTATAAAAGCGGACTTGACCGGCTTGTTTTATAAGATTATAATATCCTATATTAATCAAACCTGATTCCGGGAAAATATGCCTGAATATCGACAGAATATGGCCACCAAGGAATGGGTGATTCTCTCGCCGGGGCGAGGAAAGCGCCCATCCGATTTTATAAAATCGGCGCCCGCCCGGGAGTCAGCCGCCCCTTATGAAGCGAAATGCCCCTTTTGTCAGGGCAATGAAGATTTGACCCTGCAGCCGTCATATGTTTACCCTGTCGATGGTAAATGGCTGGTGCGGGTTGTCCCCAATAAATTTGCCGCGCTTGATCCCGACCTGGACACACATAGAACCAGAGAAGGATACTTCGTGTCGGCCCATGGTTTTGGTATTGCCGAGGTGGTCGTGGAACACCCGCTTCACAACCCGACCATCGCCACCATGGAATCCGATCATATTCAACATATCCTGCGCGCCTACCGCGAGCGCCAGATCGAGATCAGCAGAAACCAAAAAGTTAATCTCGTCACCATTTTTCGCAATCATGGCCCCCTGGCCGGGACTTCACTGGCCCATCCCCACTCGCAGATAATAGCCACCCCGATTGTCCCGCCTCATGTCCGTTACCCGATGGAACAGGCGGTCCAGTATTATGACACGACCGGCCATTGCGTTTACTGCGATATGGTCAAAGAAGAGCTTAAGCAGGCCGAGCGAATAATTGTCGAGACCGATTATTTTGTGGCCTTTTGCCCCTATGCCGCCCGCTCCCCGTTTGAATGTCGCGTCTATCCCAAGTATCACAGCGCCAGTTACATGCTTATAAATGACAGCCTCATCATCGAGCTGGCGGGGGTCCTGCGTGAGGTGCTGGCCCGATTGTATCACGGCCTGAAAAATCCTGATCATAATTATATAATTCGATCCGCCCCGGTCGGCGACGAGGATACCCGGCATCAGCACTGGTATATGGTCATTATTCCCAAAATTACCACCGCCGCCGGATTTGAGATCGGTTCGGGTATATATATTAACACGATTTCACCCGAGGAGTCGGCGCAATATCTCCGCGAGGTGAAACTTACCGATTAGGAAGCCGCAACAATCAGCCGAATTTTGCGTTAATAGTAACATGAATAGTACAACCGCCGCCATCAGAGTTGAGAATCTCACCAAAATCTACAAGAGCGCCCTGGGCGCCAATGAGGTTCAGGCCCTGACAAATGTCAGTCTCGAGGTGCAGCGCGGCGAAATATTCGGCCTGCTCGGCCCCAATGGAGCCGGTAAAACCACGCTGGTTAAGATTCTTCTCGGTTCGCTAGGGACCACCGCCGGAGCTGCCTTTATCAACGGACACAGTATCGACGACCCGGAAGCCCGCGGGAAAATAGGCTTTCTGCCGGAAAATCATCGGTTCCCATCTTATCAAACCGGTTTGCAGATGCTTCTATGTTTCGGCGGCATGGCCGGACTTTCCAGAGACGAAATTAAAACCAAGGCGGCGCCGCTTCTGGAACTGGTTGATATGACCAAGTGGCGCGATACCGGAATAAAAAAATATTCCAAGGGAATGATGCAGCGCCTCGGGCTCGCCCAAGCGTTGATCAATGATCCCGATATCATCTTTCTCGATGAGCCGACCGACGGGGTCGATCCGATCGGACGGCACCAGATCCGAAACATCCTGATCGATCTCAAGAAACAGGGCAAAACTATATTCCTAAATTCACACCTGCTGGCCGAGGTCGAGTCGATCTGCGACCGGGTGGCGATTCTGGATAAAGGAAAAATGATCAAAGCCGGACCGGTCCACAGCCTGATCACCATGAAACCGACCTACCATGTCGAAACCGCAGAATTAAACGAAGAAATCGAGGTCGAGATAAAAATCGCTTTCCCCGATGCTCGTATCGAGGGAAATTTCATCACCGTCATTTTTGACGACAAGTATCAGATCAACGGGCTGATCGATCTTCTGCGGCAGAATTACATCGACATTCTTGCCGTGACACCGGAAAAAATCAGTCTCGAAGAGAGCTTCATGCAACTAATCAAAGGAGGCGGCGGCAATGCATAAATTCAACGCCATCTTCCTCGATTCTTTGCTGGAGATCAAGAGTCGCAAAATTATTTATATCTATGCCGCCATAACCCTGTTTATGGTTCTTCTCTTCGGATTGATGCCTTCGATCCAGATTCAGGGGCAAAATTTATTCGAAAGCGGTGTTGAGTCCAATGCGCTTCTCGACAATATGCTGGCTCATTTCTTCGATGGTTTTATCGGCTTTGTCATCTTCCTGATGGTATTCGGCTCAGCCTTTCTGATCCCGTCATATCTCGGCAAGGGCCGCGTGGAATTGATGTTTTCCAAACCGATCAGCCGCTGGAAACTGCTGACATTGAAATTTGTTTCTATCTACCTGATACACATTATCATCCTGGTCCTCATGGTTCTCCTGATCTGGCTGACTGTTTCCTTCCGCGTCGGAAATATCTCATGGGGAATTTTGTTCGGCTCGATGTTTTCTTTCGTGCATTTCCTGTTTATTCTTATTTTTGTTTTCTCGATAGGGGCCCTGACCCGCTCCGGCGCGATTGCCATCATGGCCTATTTCATTATCCGCTTTGCCTCCGGTCTGCTCGAAGGGCGGGAGGCTGTTTATAATTTCCTGGGGGAAACGGTCTGGACCAAAATTCTTGACTGGATGTATTATATATTTCCCAAATTCGGCGAAGTGGGCGCAAATTATGTTTCACTGACGAACGGTGACGGATTTATCAATTTCTTCTCAATTTATACCACCCTGATTTTCTGCGCGGTGATTTACGGCGCGACTTTGTATCTTATCTCCCGCCGGGATTATTAGCATATTTAAAAAATACCAAAATTAAAGGCGTCCCCGCATAACAGGGGCGCCTTTTGTTGAGACCTTCCTCATAAATGAGGCGAATGGGTATTATCTTCTCACGCGGCCATCGACATAGGAAATGCTCACGTCGCCCGAACCGTCATCGATAATATCAACATCTCGGCTGACGTGGCGAATGTTGATATCGCCCGAGCCGTCATCGACCGCAACACTTCCGCCGACTTTCCTTACCACAATATCCCCGGAACCGTCATCAATATCGACGTCGCCGGTGACATCCTTAATGCGGATTTCTCCCGAACCGTCGTCGATTATCACCCGGCCGTCGATATTGGACACAACCAGTTCGCCGGAGCCATCGTCTATATTAACATTGCCGTTAATAAATTCTATTTCGAGATCACCCGAACCGTCATCGAAATCGACATCACCGAAAATATTCTCGATCCTCGAATCGCCGGAACCGTCGTCAATCTTCAAGCCCATATTTTGGGGAATTTTGATAACCAGATTGATTAACGCAGACTGTCTCCCGAATGAAAACAACGTCGTCGGCATCGAATTATCGAAATAGCTGGTCAATACGGCCTTTCCCTGCTTCTCGATCAGATCCAGCCGGAGATATTTATCCATAAAATCCCGCGCCCGGCTTTCATTAATGCCCTCAATGATAATTTCAGCCTCAACTTCGATATTCGTGAGCCCCTCGACACCCCGAATATAGAGATTCCCCGCCCCGCAGTCGATTTCAAACATCCTGATATCGTCTGCAACCAGGTTAAGTTCCCGGTTTTCGGTCAGATCGGCAAAAGCCGGGGTGAACAAAATTATATTGATCGCGAGGGAAAGCATAAATCCCAATAAACTTCTCATCTCGGCTCCTTTCTTTATCGGTGATTCGCTTAATTAGACGACAATCTGATTGAAATGTTGCAGGAGCTGCAGAAATGAGAGATTAGACTTTGGGAGGAATGTTTTCCCTGATCGTCTCCGGGATATACTTGAAAGCTATTAAGGCGACTACCAGGCACAGCAGCCCGCCGGCATAAAACGGAAGCTGGAAAAATATGACGCCCAGAAAACCGGCCACCAACGGCCCGACCGCCATCCCAAGACCGAAACCCATGGTAATCACGCTCATCTGGCGCCCTTCTCCCCCAGCTTTGCCCAGATCGGCCACCAGCGCAAAGGCGGGCGCGGCGATTCCGGCCGAGGCGACTCCCTGAATCATCCTCAAAATGACCAGTTGAGTCAGGGTATTTACATTGCCTATCAGGGCCGAAGCCGGGGCCAGAAGTATCAATCCTCCGATTATCAAAGGCCGCCGTCCGATGCGGTCCGAAAGCCTCCCCAGCGGCACCTGAAGCAGTATCCGCCCGACCATCATCGAACTGATGGCAATGCTGAAGCCGAAAGCGTCGATGCCCAGCTTGGCATTGAATTCATTTTGCAGTGTGGCCAGCATCGAAAAGCAAAAGGCCATGACAAACGTGGCCAGCCCGGCCGCCGTGATGGCCGGACTCAGAAGCGACCGATCGATAATTTTGAAGCTGGTATTATTATTGTTGACCGGCACATCTTTGACCCACATCTGAACCAGAATCGTGGCCAGGAATATGAAAGATGCTCCGGTAAAAAAGACCTCGTTGAATCCGAAATGTACCAGGATAAAGCCGCCGACCAGCGGCCCGGCCGAAAATCCGATCATCCGCAGCATCGAGTAAATACCCATTGAGCCGCCGCGCGTCTCTTTCTTCGTCACCGCCGCCATAAGCGCCATCGAAGCCGGTATTGTTATGGCGATGCCTATTCCCTGTAATCCGCGCAGCGCCAGAAGATGCAGGTAGCGTTCCGCAAATACAAAACCGAGCGTGCCCAGCCCCATGATGGCCATGCCGGTTTGTATGAGAATCTTGCGCCTCCCCAGACGGTCGCTGACGGCGCCCATAACCGGCTGAAGGGATGAATTAACCAATCCAAAAGTGGAAATCAGGATTCCGACCAGAACGGGTACCGCGAAATGCAATGTCAACGACGGCAATTTTGCGACATAAAGAGGGATGGCTATAAAGAGAATACTGTTGCCCATGGCTTCGGCCATGCGGGCAATGGAGAGGGCGACCACCTGCCGATTGCCGCCGATGGAGGTAAAAAACTTCGAATTCATATAAGCGGATAATTTATTCGAAGTTTTTTAAAAAGCAAGAGGCCGAATTAACGGGAATATTCATTTATCATATCAGTAATTTTCGACAAATGGTGATCGTCGTGCTCGGCAATAAACAAAGCATGGTCGATCATCCGCATCTGCGTATCCAGCCGCCGGTGATAAGCCGACATTTTCATATGCTTATTCGTCATCTCGTCAAACCTGTTCACCAGATGCTCCCGCGACTTCCGAAAGGCCCCCAGGAGTTCCTCAACCGAAGCGCTGTTGTGATCGGCCTTATTTGTTACCGTGTTGGTTATATTGGCCGGCCGAAGTTCATCCAGATTTTCAAGGTAATCATCGATTCGCCCGTGCCAGAGAGCCTCGACATCGCCCAGATGCCCGATTACCTCAAGAATCGACCAGGCATTGCCCTCCTTATGCCGCAGGATATCATCCGGCAGCGGGGCGATTTTCTCCTCCAGACGCGCCGGCACGCCGCGCAAACGTTCGACCACAATGGGAAACATCTCGACCGGAAGATCCAGCTTGAATTTCCGTTTGACCCAGATAATTTCGTTTTTCATATTCCCCTCTGCATTGACAACAGTGTCATTGATCAGGCAAACTAATTATTGTCGTGTCAGGTCCTGATTCCGCCGAGGTCGGAATTATGACCTGACGCCATTCACGTGGACGACAGGCGTCCCAATCCACCCATGATAATTATATCCTCCCCTCTCGAGAGGGGTGCCCGAAGGGCGGGGTGTGTTCTTCAGATTGCAGCATACCTACACACCCCTGAATCCCCTCTCAAGAGGGGACTAAGACGGCGCCTAATACGAAAAAACCCGCCCTAAATTCCAATGTCATGTCAGGTCCTGTCCTAAGGTTTACCGAAGGATGTGATCTGACACCAGATAAATCCTCTACCCTTGCAATCAATGTCGTGTCAGGTCTTGATTCCGCCGAGGTCGGGATTGTGACCTGACACCAACACAAATCAACTACCCCAGCGATCCTATCTCCTTCTCGACTTCTTCAAGAATCTCGCACGATTTGACCAGTTCCTTCATCCTCGTATGATCAGGGTAAAGTGGACGGTCGATTTCGAGAAAATCGACATACTTGCGAATGATATCTTTGGCCTTCGTCGTTCCCTTGCCGAATTTATATTCGCGGAAATCGAGCGCCTGAGCCGCCGCCATCAGTTCGATACCGAGCACACCATAAGCATTATCGAGTATCTGGAAATTCTTGATGGCGGTATTCATCCCCATCGAGACAAAATCCTCCTGGTCGGCCGCGGCCGGAATCGACTGGACCGAGGCCGGCGCCGAAAGAATCCGCTGCTCGACAATTTGCATGTCGGCGGTGTACTGCGAGAGCATCATGCCCGAAAACATCCCCGCCCCTTTGGTCAGAAACGGCGGCAGACCGACACTCAGGGCCGGGTTATTGAGACGATTCATGCGGCGTTCCGACATGACCGAAACCATGGTGATACAGTAACCGGCCATATCCATCGGCACCGATACCGGCGACCCCTGGAAATTGGCCCCGGAAAGCTGTATATTTTCATCAGGGAAAAATATCGGGTTGTCGCCGACACCATTCAGCTCGATTTCGACTTGCGAACGGGCATAAGCCAGAGCATCATGGGCCGCCCCGACCACCTGCGGTGTGGAACGCATCGAGTAAGCATCCTGTACCTTGCACTTGATCCGCCCGTCAACCAGGTCGCCGCCCGCCACCATCATGAGAATCGACCGGGCCGATCTGACGGCGCCCTTGAAACCGCGCACTTCATGCAGTTTCGGCGTGTATGGTTTCATGTTGGCCTTGAGCGCCTCGAGCGACATCGCGGCCGCAATTTCGGCCTGTTTAAGCCAGCGATTGGCATCATACAGAAATATGGCACTCATCGCGGTAAGAACATTGGAGCCGTTGATTGTGGCCAGCCCGTCACGCGCTTTCAATCCCGGAATCGGAATCCCCGCCCGGTTAAGCGCTTCTTTGCCATCCAGCAATTCACCCTGATAATACGCTTTCCCCTCGCCCATCAATAACAATGCAATCTGGGACATCGGGGCCAAATCGCCGCATGCCCCGACTGATCCTTTCTGACAGACAAACGGCGTGACGCCTTTGTTGAGCATATCGATCAGTGTCTGAGTTATTTCCAGGCGGCTTCCCGAGTTTCCATGAGCATGCACATTTATACGCGCCGCCATGGCGCCGCGAACATACTCGATCGGCGCCGGGTCGCCGATACCGGCCGCATGATTGTATATTAAATATTTCTGAAAATCCTTGACCTGCTCGTCCGAAAGTACAACCTCCGAGAACTCGCCGATACCGGTATTGACACCGTACATGATTTCCCTGGCCTCGATTTTCCTCTCGAGCATGGCGCGGCATTTGTTGATTCGCGTTATGGCATCCGGGTGAAGCTCCACCTTTTCATTATACCGGGCAATCCTGACCAGTTTTTCTATGGTCAGTCCTGAACCATCCAGAACTATAGTCATTTATACCTCACAATCATTTTACACATTAAACGGAATAAATTTTCTTGGTGAATAAAGAATTTCTCAGCCGGGTTATTCATCCTGAAGACCGGATGAACTCTTCGGCTGATAACGGGCAATGTGACAAACCGGATGCGTATCCGGTTTCGGATGATCATCGTTATTGCTTTTCCATTCGTTCATAACAGATATAATATAGCGCCGCCGCACTAAAAGTCAATCACTTTCGATAAATGTAACACTATACCGCACAATCACATACCGCAACACCCAACGACAAGACCGGGCCGGACTGCGATAGATATCGCTGGTTTATTCAAAGCCATTTGATAATTAAACATTAGACATTATTCCGGTTTTTCATTATAAGTGAAACATCGATGTTGAATATTGGTTTTTTTAATGTAAATCGAGATAATCAATGGAATTGAGAATTGAATATGTCATAAAAAGTTCAATAAACATTGAAAGGAGAGAAAATGGAAAAAGCAATGGAATGGCTGTGGGCCTATGGCACGGCCTATGGTTTGAAAATCATCGGCGCCATCCTGATCTTCGTGATCGGCCGCATGGTCATCAGCGTTATCAGCCGTGTTCTCAAACGTGCTTTTGAAAAGAAGGCCACCGATAAAACCCTGGCAAAATTCGTCATAAGTCTTACCCGAATCATGCTGCTGGTCGTGGTCGCTCTGGCCTCATTGAGCACACTCGGCGTGGAAACGACATCCTTTATTGCCATCCTCGGCGCCGCCGGTCTGGCGGTCGGTTTTGCACTACAGGGCTCACTGTCGAATTTCGCCGCCGGCATCATGCTAATCATTTTTCGGCCTTTCGAGGTGGGCCATTATGTCGAAGCCGGCGGTAGCAGCGGCTCGGTCGAAACCATACATATTTTCCGGCGGTAATATTATTAATTACATTGCCGAGGAAACCCGCCGCATCGATTTGGTATTCGGTATCGGCTATGGCGACGATATCAAAAAAGCCAAAGATGTCATGGAGGGAATTATTAAAGCCGATCAGCGCATACTCAAGGATCCCGCCCCCACCGTGCGCGTGCTCGAATTGGCCGACAGTTCGGTCAATTTTGCCGTCCGCCCCTGGGTAAAAACAGCCGATTACTGGGCGGTTTATTTCGACCTGATGGAAAATATCAAAATGGCCCTGGATGCCAACAATATTTCGATTCCGTTCCCGCAGCGTGATGTTCACCTGTTCCAGGAGCAGAAAGCATAAACAATAAAGGGCGGGGTCACACCCCGCCCATTTGATTTGCTAAAATAATTCCAGTTGCTCGTTCTCGTCGATGATTTTTCTTAATACGCGCCAGATATTGCGGGCATCATCGATTCCGCGATGATGCGTCCCCGCGAACTCCAGCCCGCTCTTTCGGACGGCCCGGCTGAGACCGAATTTCCTGTTTTGATGCGCTTTCGAAAAGAACTTCTTGATATCGAAATGAGTCGGAAAGGGATATTCCATCTTATGGAAGGCACAGTCATTCTGAAACTGCCATTTGTCATAACCGCTCCATGAAGCGAAGGTATATTCATCCGGATCACCGGCCCACTCGAGAAATTTCGGAAAGACTACCGGGAATGTTTCCGCCTGATCGACATCTTCCTGTCGGATCGAGGTCAGATTTTTGCAAAAATCCGACAAAATGGAATTACGTACCGGCCGGATAAAAACATCATATTCGCGGACACTGTCGCGATCATTCAAATCGGCTAAGACTGCGCCGATCTCGATCGTCTCCATCTCTTTGAACAAGCCCTTATTCTCCCAGCAGGTCGCTTCGAGATCGACAATGAGAAGTTTGTTTTTTACCCCGGGAATCAGCATGATTCAATATAATAAGATATTGCATAGATTCCATAATTGTTTTAAATAAAGGGCAGATCGAAGAATCATGGGAGGAGTCATGCCGCACAAAATAACGATACATGATTACATCACACCCATCAAAGAAATTCTGGCGGGGAACAGCGCCGATAAAAAACAAAAATTACATAAACTGATTTATTCCCTGCGCAAAGTTAACAATCATCATCTGGAAAAACGGTACAACGTTGACCAAACCGTGGCAAAACTTCTCGAACCGAATTGGCGCGCAAAAATTAGAAAGTTCGATCCGGCCGAGTGGCAAGCCGCCGCGATTGATATCTATAAGAGAGCCGTCAGATTGCTTGGCAAAGTCACGCCACCGGAAATAATTCTTTTTCCCGGCTTCGGCGCTTTCAACGGCCGGGTGTACAAACTCGATCACAGACCTGTTATCGGATGCTCGCCTGATTTCCCCGGCACCGTCGGAAACAACCTGATGGTGCTTCTCGCCCATGAGTATGGTCATTATATCCGATGGCACAAAACCGGTATCCGCAATGACAAAGGCCCGATATATTTATTTATCTATGAGGAAGGCTTTGCGACATGGCTTTCGACAAAACTGCTGCCGGAGTATGATCTTAATCATCTCTTTATGGCGAACCTGCATAAAAGCATCAACATGCCCAACCCGAAAGGCGGCTATTTCGCCTGGTGCCGCAAGAACCTGCCCGAGTTGATCTCTGAATCACAAAAGGCGCTCCGGTCATGGGATCGCAGTGACCTCGGCCGCTTTTTCCAATGCCTGCGTTACAAGGATGATACAACGCCGATCCGCACCGGCTATTACCTGGGTTATCGTTTGATTGAAATGCTGTCTGAGGAAATATCGCCGCGCAAAATGCTCACCATCAAGCCGACCGCCAAAATGATTTCCGGCTGGTTGGAGGAATTGTGATAGGGTAACTAGATCATTATTGACGGTAGCTCTAAAAAGGAAGGTCATCGACTGTTGTATCTATTCTTATATCATAGTCAAAATTACTTTCAGATGTCATTAGTCTTAAAATACTTTTTCCTATTATTCTGTAAGAATCCTTCAACGCTTCACCTTGATATGCCCTTGCCAATATTTTTATTGCCTTGAAACTTACTTGAGCCCACGAGTTGCTTGCCATCTTGCGTATAGGTGAATTTAAAAAATGACGCTTATGAAAATCTGGAAGATCTGATTTTGCAGATGGACATAATTTATCGTCCTGATAAATATCCCAATCAGTAGACGTATAAAAGTAAATGGCTTCAATTTCGGAAGAAGTCTTTTCGAATTCGTTAAGCAAATCAATTTTAAAATAAATGGAACCCTTAGCAATGTATTCAGTTTTATCCAATTCGCCGTAAATGTTTTTTAAATGCACTTTTATCAGACTCTTCCTAATATTTTCTATTTCATTTTTGGCCCAATTAAGTTCTCTAGTCAGCGCAACCCTTAATTCCTCAATAGAATTACCATATATGATATGCCGTTTATCCTTAAGATCGAAAGGTATGTCATTAGCATCTGAGGTCAAATGAATACATAATTTCCCTTTTGCGTGGGCATAGCCAATTTCATAAAACACATTTGGATTTTGCCCCGTCATATCAGCAATTATAATATCGGCTATTTCAATTTGTCTGTAAATTCTCTCCAAAATACCTTCCTTATATATCTGTTCATCTACCCGTTCAGCCACTATATTCAGATCTTTAGCCGGTTCTTTAATACCGAATTTATATATATCAGCAAATTCTGGTGCAAATGGTATCAAGACAAATGCAAAGATAGGTTTTTCCTTCATTAATTCTTCCCGAAATTAAATATTACTAAAATAATAGGCTGCAAACCTATGATGATTATATGGTATAATCAATTACTATTTATGCTTTTTAATTGCCCGGCCCTTTGTCATTACCGCATCACCATAGGGAGTCAGTTTCCAATAAATATTCGTGTCTTTAGCGCTGCGTGGTTTATTGCCTTGGACTATTAACCCGAGTGAACGTAACTGCACTTTTATTGTCTGAAAATCATCACTGAATACTACAACATTACCTATTTCATATTCATAATCCTCTGGATCCTTCTTTTGAGAGAGATCTCTATTCAAAATCATCTCATTTAATTCTTTTATCAAATCTTGTTCCGACACTTCATCTAACATCATAGGCGCGATTCTTAGAAATATCTCATTCCATGTAAAATCATAGCTATCAGCCACATCCTTCTGATAGCCATCCACTACACTCACACCAGATACATCACACACATATCTCATTTCGAATAAATCATCGCCCTGCGCTAATTCTTCAGAGCCTAATGGTGGTTCATTTCTTAATAATTCCAACTGATTTTCAAGTTCAGCAACCTGCCTGCTTAATTCAAGTATTTCTTTGTCAGCAGATTCATCTGGCACCAAATCGGCCTTCACCCAACCAATGGCGGGATGTGCCTTGATAAGCTTGATAATGCTGCGACTTACGGCACCGCCCAATTCTGCCGGCGAAGTCCAATATTTACAGAGCTTTTTTTCCATCAGCGCCCGAAATTCCATTAGATTTCTTTTGCCTTTATCGCTCTTTTCCGTTCTCTCATTTGGAATTTTACCAATATCTTGATGCAGAAAGGCAATAACTGGTTTATTTACGGAAATCGCATACTCATATTCCATTTGAGTATAACTTTTACCATCTGCGCCAATGGAACCATAACGCCCGGCACTAATTACTATGTAATAATCACGGTCATCTATCACACGCTTTATGAGCGTCCACTGGTCTTCATCCGCCGCTGGAAATAATTCCATCCCGGACGGAATGCAATCCAATTCCAGCAAGGCCTGAATGACTTCCTGCCGCTCGGCACGCAAATCTTCATAAGTCGAACTGACAAAGACCTGATATCTCTTGTCCATATAATTGCCTCAATACCAATAACTTAATTTACACCGACATGCATCAGACTAACAAATTAGCCTGAGTCATATCTCAATTTCAAGAATTACCGACATCGCAATCTATAAACAAAAAGAACTTTATGCAAACTAATTATGATTAAAATATTAAGAAACCCAAAGCTGCAAATCCGACCCAATTATGTATGTGGCCCGCCATGTGGGCACATCTGCCAGCCTTTTATTTGCCGAATCCTCACTCCCCTCTTCCTCCCGGCGTTACGCCCTGATCCGTGATATATGCCGTCACCAGCGCCCGCGGCGTGATATCGAAAGCCGGTGAATAGACTTTGACACCATCCGGCGCTGTCTGCACCCCGCCCCAATCGGTGATCTCTGTTGAAGAGCGCTCCTCGATCGGGATATCATCACCGGTCGGAATATTGTTATCGAAGGTCGAGTACGGCAATGCCACATAAAACGGAATATTATGCTCTCTGGCCAGCACCGCCACGCCGTATGTGCCGATCTTGTTGGCTACATCGCCGTTTTTGGCCACCCGGTCGGTGCCGACAATCACTTTATCGATTTTGCCCTGTTTCATCACCATCGCCGCCATATTGTCGCAGATCAAAGTAACATCGATTCCTTCCTGCATCAATTCCCACGACGTCAACCGCGCCCCCTGCAGCAGCGGCCGGGTCTCATCGGCATAGACTTTAACATTTTTCCCCTGATTTTTGGCCGCATAGATAACCGCCAGCGCCGTTCCGATACCGCCTGTCGCCAGTGCCCCGGCATTACAATGCGTCAGCACCGTGTCGCCGTCATTGATAAGCGCGGCGCCGTTTTGTCCGATTTTATCGCACAGCTCTTTATCCTCTTTTAAGATCGCTTCGGCTTCGGCCCAGATGTGCAAGCGAAACTCCTTGATATCCTCACCCTGATAATCTTCGATCACTTTCACCACCCGGTCCACTCCCCAGCCCAGATTAACCGCCGTCGGCCGCACCGCCTTGATCTCTTCCGCCACCTGCGCCAGGATAATCTTGTACTGCCCGACACTCATATTGACATCGACTTCAGCCGCCACCGCCACCGCAAAAGCGCCGGCGATGCCGATCGCCGGAGCGCCCCGAATTTCGAGCCTTCGGATCGATTCCATGATATCGCGGTAATCGTTGTACTGCTTGTAAATCAGCTTGGTCGGAAGCTGTGTCTGATCGAGTATTTTGGCCGTTTTCCCGACCCGTTCGATTACGGTAAAATTCATCGTTAGTCTCCCATTATCTGTACTATCAGCCGGCGGCTGCGGTTACGGTTATCGAAATCAAGAAAGACGACATTCTGCCAGGTCCCCAGAAACAGTTCGCCGTCGCTGAATGGTATCGTAATATCCGGTCCGATCAGCGCCGAACGCATATGTGAAAAACCATTGCCGTCATGCCAGGTCATGTCATGATGATACGGCACTCCGGATGGAAGTATTTTCTCGAAAAACTCCGGTAAGTCTTTGAGCAATCCCGGTTCGAATTCGATCGTGGTCAGGCCGGATGTGGCTGATGGTGAAAAAATAGTCACAATGCCCGCCTTGATGCCGGACTCGCGCACAAGACCAGCGATCCGGTCGGTGATATTGACAATATGGCAATAGCCTTTTGATTCAAAGCGGATTTCTTCGGTCCTGACCATTTTCTATTGATAAAACCTTCTTTTGATTTTTCTGGTCGAAGTTTTCTCGAACTCATCGAGGCGGATTTCAAACTGGGTGATTCTTTTATAATCCGCCATCCGGCTATTGGCCGCATCGATCTCCTGCTTGATAATCTGCCTTATTCGCTCCGACGTTATTTCAGCGCCCGGCTTCCCCTCCAATAACTGGATCTGTTCCATATCGGGAACGATAACGGCCCAGATATCCTCCCCGGCCTTCTTTTCTTTGGTCCGTCCCACCACCACTGATTCGAGAATATACAGTGAGACATTCAATTCGGCCTCGATTTCCTCGGGATAGATATTTTTTCCGCCGCCGCTGATAATAATATTTTTCATACGGCCGGTTATAAAAACACGGCCATGCTTGATTTTGCCCATATCGCCGGTAAACAGCCAGCCATCTTTCAAAAGCTTGGCGGTGGCCTCCGGATTGTCGATATAACCCGGCGTATTGTTCTCACCCCTGACAATGATTTCGCCGACACCATCCGGGGCGGGGTTGTCAATTTTCACTTCAATGCCCGGAAGCGGCCTCCCGACCGATCCGAAGTCGATATCCCCCGGTCGGTTGAATGAGACCACCGGCGCACATTCGGTCAGGCCGTAGCCGCTCAGAAAAATAAAACCAACCATGGTAAACCACTCGGCGACCCGGGGCGGAAGCGGCGCGCCACCGCAAGCCATCAGGCGAATCGACTCGAGACCGGCTTTTGTTCTTAGATCCTTGAAGAGTTTTATACCCGGGCGCCTTTTGAATTTCCAGCCCACCTTGCAGACGCCATATAGCGAGTTAAACAGCGCCCTTTTAATCGGGTGTAATTCGGAGATCCGTTTATTGATGGCGGCATACATCTTTTCAAAAAGCAAGGGAACACCGATCATAAATGTAATTTTATTGTTTTTAATATCCGTCATAAGATCCCGTGACTTGAGAGACCGGGAATATTTCACCGTCAACCCGGTACAGAGTGGAAAAAGAAAACCGACCGTGGCCTCGAAAGTATGATGAAGCGGCAATACCGACAAAAGATTATCATCCTGATAGATCATCAGGCTTTTGACGATGGATTCGATATTCCTCAGAATATTGTTGTGGGTCAAAATAACCCCCTTGGGATCGCCGGTGGTGCCGGAAGTATAAATTATAACTGCAATATCACTACGACTGACCGATTTTTCGAAATATGGGTCGGAATCGGCCAGCCCTTTCAATGTTTCGCCCTCATCAAAATTCATGGCCACCGTATCCACCCGAAGACCGTTAAGGGCGATCATATCGTCCGCCTCTTTTTTCCAGCGGGGCGAGCAAATAAGAGCCCTGGCTTTGGAAACTCTTAACATGCGGCTCAGCTCATTCGGCTTAAGCGAAACATCCAGCGGCACAACAATGCATCCGGCCGCCATAGCGGCCAGGTATGAAATCCCCCATTCGGGACAATTTTCAGCGATAATTGCCACCCGGTCGCCTTTGGAAAAACCCTTTTTGCGCAGGCCGCCGGCAACTCTGCCGACCAGATCGCCGATCTCCCCAAAGGTATAGGCTTTGCCTTCACCGCCCTGGGCGACCAGGGCCGGTTTATCGGCCAATCGCCGGCATGTGTGTATGACGGCTTCATGGATAGTATCCGTGAGCCGGAAATCCTTCTCATTTAGAAGCGGCATGCCCGCAATTTAACTAAGTTTTTCGAAGAAACCACAAATTTCTGGAAAAATTTAAGGGCCATCCGCTGGCTAAGCGGATGACCCTCTCGAAACAAAACAGGAGTAAAAACTAATTGCTTATTGAAACAGTATTTGTCAGCGTTATATTTCCGCGCGGGTCGATATCCTGAACGGTCACCGTAACCTGGCTGACCGAATCGGCCGCGGGCGGCGTATTGAGCGTAAACCCTCTGGCCTCACCATACATATCGGTGGACTGGGTGCCGTTTGAGATCGAGCCGCCGCCGGTTACTGAAGCCACCAGCGTGTGATCGCCGAGCGGATTGTTCCAGCGATCCTTGATGGTCACTCCGAAGGCAACCTGGCCGTCGGCATTGGCCGAGGAAACGATATCAAGCACGCAGTTGGGCGTATAGGCCGGGCCTGTCAAAAGTGTGCACGGAATAGTTTCTACCAATAAATTGGCATAATTGGCCGTGACATAATCGATGGCGCCGATGCCATCATCCGACACGCCATTCATGGACCGATCATATTCCAGAGTCACTGAGGTAATAGAGCCCTTGACGCGCGAAGCCAGACAGCCATCCTGGACGGCGCCGCCGGAAGCGCTCAGGAGACCGGCTTCAACTTCGATTGCGGTCCCGCCGGCAACATAGTTCATATTATAATCGCGAACTTCGATATAAAAAGATTTCTTTTCCTTGCCATCGGCATTGATCGTGGTCGGAAAAACCGGGAATCCTGAGGCCGGATCGGTAATAAACCAGAAATACACCGGACTCGAAGTATTCAAAAAGTAACTGGTATCGGCCAGATCGCCGCCATTGGTTTCGGCAATAATCTCCACGACACCGTCGGCCAACGGATCATCATAACCCGAAATCCAGTAACTGGAGGCAATGCCTTCCTCGCTCTGGGTCCGCAGTAAATGGGCCATCATCGTGCCTTCATCACAGGTGAAGTAAACTGCTGTCGAATCGGCCACCGGATTATGATAAACATCGGAAACCAGGGCCACGACACCGACTCGCTCATTGATAACATTCCAGGTCGGGGAATTGCATTTTTCGGCTCCGATCGTCATGTAAGCCGGCGGGCCGGCATGAACCATAATCTGTGTCGCCGCCGAAAGAATGGTTTCGGCATAGGCGCGAATTCTTACTGTTCCAGAGACTGTCCCCGATGAAATCGGACAGGTGGCCACACCGCCGGCGTTGGTGGTGGCTATATAAGGACCATAGCCGACCGTGCCCAGATGTTCGCCGCCGCCCGGTCCGTCTGTGATAACAAACGAAATTTCGAGGCCTTCCGGTACCCGATTGCCATTGGCGTCATAGCCGGTGGCATAAAGGGTGGCCGCTTCAATACCGCCGGTAGCAACCACGGCCATATGAACCTCATCGCAGGCAAGTGATATGCTGCTGATGGAGGCATCTGGAGTAAGCTGCAGGCTGGTTTCGGTATACCCCTGGAAGTTATTTGCGGTGACTGTCGCCCGAATATAAACCGTTACCGCTTCGGTTCCGGAAATATACTGAGCGGTCGCCTGACCGTTGCTTCCAAGAACATAGGCCATTGAGGGAACGATACCGATGGGATCCCACTGATCATTGGGGATGGCATCATAAATTACGCTGTCGATCCCGGCCGAAAAATAGCCATTGCCGTCGATATCATCGAATTTTTCACCGGCGGCAAACATGACTATGGTCGATTCCGGGGCCGGATTGCCGGCGCCGTCACGAACCGTAACCGTCAGGGTCGACGATGAAAGCCCGTCCGCCAGAAGAAGTGACGGAGTCGTGGCAATATCAATATTACCGCTGCTGGGCAGCGACGAAGAATTAATCAGTACATTAACCGTCTGATAAACCGTCTCGGAAATTCTGGCGGTAACCACCGCAAGCCCGGATTGAACCGAGGTAAAGACGGTTGCGGCCACACCGTTTTCGTCGGTGGTGTCGACCGCCGGAGTGCAATATCCATATTCAGCGGGGACGGTGAAAGTGATAATCCTGTTGGGCAGCGGAGTAGAACCATCGGTGACAACCGCTTCAATAACGGTGGTGCTGCCGACTTCGACGGTGGACGGACTGGCCACAACAGTCTCAATTGTCAGACCGCTGGAGCGTTCCGAGTCATTCGAGGAACTGCTGCATCCTCCGATCAGATTGACCATAAGCATGGCACAAAACGCAAAGACAGCAATACCGAGTGAATACTTGGTGACTTTCATAATTACTCCCGATATGTTTAAAATTAGACTGAATTTCTCCCGTAATTTTCGAGATATTCTCTCATTAGTTTTATCGGAAAATCAGGGTTGTCTCTTAACCAAAAAAAACCCGCCTGAAGGCGGGTTTTTATCTGTATCTAATCAATGCGCTTAAGGAGCTGTTTCAACGCCCGCAAGATCATTCTCGACGATCGTCGGGGTCACGAAAATGACCAGGTCACGATTTTCCGTGCTTTTGGTGGTATAGCGGAAGATCGCACCCAGCAACGGAATGTCCTTCAAAATCGGTATTCCCGAGACCGCTTCCACTTCATCCTGGGTGGTCAGGCCGCCGATGACCGCTGTCTGACCGTTATTTACGACCACATTGGTCTCGGCATTATTGGTATTGATAACAATACCGCTCGGATCCGGCTCAAGGGTGCTGCGTTCCGGCATCAAATGCATAAGGATCTGATTGTCGGCCGTAATATGCGGCGTGACCTTGAGAATCGTTCCGACTTCTTCAAATTTGATTACGACATTGCCCGCCTCGTCAAACTGCTTGATCGGGACCTTTTGCCCCATCTGAATGCGGGCTTCCTTGTTCTCCACTGTGGTGATTTCCGGATGGGCAATAATCTTACCTTTACCCTCTGAGACAACTGCTGAAACAATGGCATCAACAGTCCAGCCGCGTCCAATTAGCCCAAGATCATAGGAAATAAACGGGTTGGTAACCTGATTGCCGTTTTGAGTACCGGTTTGAGTGATGGAGCGGGCATTATCGGCCCCATAGGTACTTATTCCGTTAGCCGTCCAATCAACACCGAACTCAAAGTCGTCATTACTATAGATTTCCAGAAGCTGGGCGGAGATACGGATTTGCCGCGCCGGTTTGTCCAACTCTTTAATGAAATTCACAACACTCGGGAGATTTTCCGGAACTTCCTGGATAATCAGAGAGTTGGTGTGTTCATCGGAGTCAACCTTACCCCGGTCACTCAGAAGCGATTTGACCGATTCTTTAATATCCGCGGCGGCGGTATTCGCCAGCCGGACGATTTTCACTTCCAGCTTGGCCAGCGTTACCTGCTCAAGTTTGTGCTTATTGATGTCACTCTGCTCGGAACGATATTTATCGGCCTGAAGAATCCGGATATACCCGGCTTTTTCCCAGACTACGGCCAGATTATAATTGCTGCCGATAATCTCAAGTGCCTGTTTCCAATAAACATTGCGAAGATTGATTGTAACGCTTCCCTGCACATCGGGCGCCACAACCACGTTTACCTTACCGTAATCAGCCAGGAATCTGATGACTGACCGAATTTCTGCCGCCTGAAACGACAGGTTTTCAATCGGCGCGCCTGGATCTTCAATCTGTGCTACAACCGTTCCGACCGGTCCCGAAGCAATGATAAGAACCAGGACGACCCAAAGATATTTGCTGAATTTAAGACTTTTCATATTTTAACCTGCCTTTCATTCGTTGTCTTCGAGATGAAGCGCCACGGTCCGGCTCCACCCGTATTCGAAGATTTGAAACAGTGCTTTATCGGAATAAATCTGTGAGACATATCCTTTCTTGACCTTATCTCCCGACTTGAGAATAAATCCGTATCCTTCCATATCCTCCAGCAGGGCCCGATTCTGGCCGTCGCTCGACTCCAAAACACCAACCAGATGGGTGGTTTCCACGTCCGGAATCCTTTTGTCCATCGGACCATCCGACTGCTTCGTCTCATCCATCAATGAGGCAAAGGGATCGCGGGATATTCCGGGAGTGTACTTAATAACCATTCGTTTCGGGAATTCGGCTACAATCGTACCTTTCAATTTTGCTGGAAAAGCAGGTTGACGACGGAACCGTGAGGTCGACTTTTCGTCTTCCTCATCCTGCTCCTCTTCCGGCTGTTCCTGAACCACCAGCTGGGCCGGATTTTCCTGGGCAGGAATATTATCCGCCGATTCGGGCTGCGCTTCATCGGTCTGTACCGGTTCCGGATTTACGACCGGAGCAGCCGCCTTATTATTATTCTGGGCCGGACTCGAACCTGAGGCCGCCAATTCGGTCTTGAGAGCCGCCTTTTCGGCGGGTTTATTTTCTTCCTTTTTCACCGGCTTATCAGGACTTGTCGGCTGACTTGTTTTTATCACTTCGGCGACAGGCTTGGCTGTCTCCGATGATTGAGCTGTCACTTTCTTCTCGGCGGCCGGCTTTTCTTCCGCTTTAACTACTACCGGCTTCTGTGCTTTCGGCTGCAACCAGTCTTGTTCAACAGGACCCGAACTCTGCGGTTTGTAGAAAGTAGTCTCGGGGGCAGCGGCCACTTGCGGAGTCTGCTTGGCTTCTTCCTTCGGTTTAGTTACAACTGCCGCGGTCTTCTGCGGCTTCGGCTCTTCCTTTTTGACCAATATCGGAGGTTTTTCGGCCGGGCTTTGCAGCTTTAAATTATCCACACTCGACCAAACCGGGAAATCGCTCCCCTTCGAATCGGGGATATAGACAAATACTGAATTGCCGGTTTTCTCTATTCTATAAACGGATTCCTCGTTCAAATCCAGAACCACTCGAACCGTTTTATTTGGATCGACCGCATACTGGCTGGATCTTATTGCCTTGACCATTTTCGGCGGCAGATCAAAGAATGATTTCTGACCAAGCTTGTGAATCGCCGGGAAAAGATCAATGATAACGCGGAACGGCTTGCCATCCTTGGCTTCTTCGGTCTGGTGCGTAAACTGGAACTGGGAAGAAGCGTCGATCCGGAAGACAAGTTCTCCATTCTGTCGATTCAACTGCACTGCGTCGATTTCGGCATCGGCGAAAGCCGCGGGGACAGCCAGCAATAATAGACAGATTATATAAAGTGTATTTTTCATCTTTATTACTCCTCCCGCTGCTTATATAGCCAGTTCCTGCAAACGCTCCTCCGGCTTGACAAAATAGGTGGAGAGAACGAATTTTGCATTGATGGTCTTCTTCTGACCGATAGTCTTTTTGTCATCGTTGCCCGGCGCCTTGTTGGGCGCCAGCGCCGCCGTTATCTCAACATCGGAGATATTGGCGATAAACGGGAAATTTGCCACATAACCAATGAATTTGCCGAAATCATGATAACTTCCGGTCATTTCAATCTGGAACCCGGCCACATTATAGAAATTCTCGGGCGCTGCCGGCTTGGGCTCGATCTTGGTGATTTTTGTTCCGGTCAATGAGGAAGCCGTATGCAACTGCACCAGAAATGACGGAATCTGTTTCACTTCGGGCAGAAGCTGTTCAATCTCATGATAACGACCAAGCAGGTCTTCATATTCCAGCTTGAGGGCATCAAGAGATTTAGACTTCATTTCGACATTCTTCAGATTGGTTATCATCGTGGAATACTCCTGGGTCATCTGAGTCAGACGCTGGTCATATGATGTATATAACCGGCTATACCAGAAATATGCGACAACCGCAAAGGCACAAACACCCATGAGTATTTTCTGAATTTTGGGATCTCTGAAATCCATGATGCCTCGCTAATTTATTTTTGAGTTAGGATCGGGGTCTTTTTGACCATATATCTTTATATCTTTTCCAGATCTTCGTCCGACAGATAATGAACATTACAACTTAACTTGAAATTGTATGCCTTCTGTTTTCCGAAGGTGAATTCTTCCGTATTAACAAGGTCAATATTATCAAAATAGTCCGATCTCATAAGTTTTATCATAAATGAGGCCAGGGCGTTAAGAGTAAAACCGAAACCTTCTATCTCGGCCGGTTTAATCTCTGCATTCACCTGTACCTGAGCCGCCGAAGTATCGTTGGCGGCTTTTTTCTGCTTTTGCTCCGTAAATTTCGCCAGCCAGATAAAATCCGGAACGTCTTTGGAAAGATCTTCAAGAATACGCACCCAGGCGCTGCGATGGCGATCCAGACGCTCGACGGCTTCAAGACGGTTGGTGATTTTGCCCTTGATATCCATCAAAGCATCGACCAGCCTGATATCCTTTTCAAGCTGAACCGTCCTGGCGCGGGCAATCTGCATCTGGCCGTCAAGTTCATTCATCTTGTAAAGCTGCCAGGCCGATACCGCCCCGAACATTAGCAGAATACCCACACCCGCAATAATCGTGTAGATACCGTGCTTGCCGAGTGAGAACCCGCCCGACCGTTTGCTGAACTGCTTTGGCAGAAGATTTATTTTAATCATGGTTGTCATGGCCTTACCTCACTTTTCTCATCGCCAGGCCGACCGGGACAGTCAGCATCGGTGCAATCTTCTCTGGTTCGAGGTACTGAAACATTTCCGGATCATAATCAATGTTGCGAAGAGGATTGAGAATTTCCAGAGGGATACTCAGCTTGGACTGGAGAAATTCCGGCAGATAGGGAACCAATGATCCGCCCCCGGCAAAAACCATCCAATCTATTTTATCGACTTTTGCCTGCGTTCTGAAGTAGGAAAAGGCCATTTCGAGACCGGATATCAGCTCCTCGGTCGATGATATAATCGTCGCCTTGAGCATATCCTGGTCGATCGAATCCTTCATCTCGCCCTTGATGGCCTTCCCGGCCAGCTCGGCGTTCAAACGAAATTCCTTCTGAATGGAATTATAGATTTCCCGGGTACCCGCCGAAATATCACGGGTCGAATGATACAATCCGTTGACGAGATATAAAATGTTTGTAACATCATAACCCATATTTACCAGGACCGTAATCCGCTCGGGGTCGATATCATAATTGTGCGCATAAGCATTCAATAGAGCAAAGGCGTCGATATCGACTACCACCGGACGCAGCCCGGCATCAAGAATCAACTCGATATACGAGTTGAGGAATTCGTTTCTGGCCGCGACAAGAAGTATTTCCTGCTTCTTGGTTTCTTCATCAACTCTGATTACATGATGATCCAGCGTAACATCTTCGACGTCGAAGGGCGATCGTTGCTCGGCTTCGAACAGGATAGCCTGTTCCGCTTCCGATCCGGATTTCTTGTCGATCATAAACTTATCGGTGATGACACCATACCCGGAAATCGACACGACAACATCTTTGATTTTGGGATCAACTTCGTCGATCAGGGACTGAATATTGTAGATTACCGCATCGCGATCCTTGATTTCATCCGAGACAATTGCCTCCGGAGGAAGTTCACGAATCCCAAGAGCGGTAACGGAATGGCTGCCCTTGCTTCTCTCAAGCTGAACCAGCTTGATCGAATTGGCGCCAATATCCAGCCCGACGGTGCTTTTACTACTTCGTGTGAATAACATAGGCGTCTCTTTATAATTGTCTTGTTTTATTCATCTTTACTATCTTATCGTCATCTATTTATCAAAATTTACTGCCGGATTTAACCGGCCGCCAAAATCGGCCCCAAAATTAAAGATTCTTAAAAAACCTATTTCCTTCTTTATCTTATCGGACGCGACCGTCCGTATATTAGCCCGTTTTTATCCTAAATTAAAAAAACCCCCGCATATTTCTGGCGGGGGTCTACCGGAGGATGAGAAAGAGGGAGCATCAATAATTATGAATATATTCTACCTTCGACTTGCCGGTGGATGCTAACACACTGGCAGATGAGGTGTTAACTATGCTGTTGCTGAGCGCTATCATGTAAATATAGCCGGAACCCGATGCCGACCCGTTCGGCTGGAAAATAACCGCCGAATTTGTAAATGTAGCATAGAGATAGATCATTTCCGGCGGCAGTGAATCGGCCATTATAAGAGAATCGGAGCCATCATCATAGGTGTAACTGGTCAGATTGGCCTGGTCCTGGAAAAAACTGATAATTCTTGCTTCGCTGTCAAAATAAACCCCAAAAGGCTCTTTCTTTGTAATAGCTTCGGAGCGGGCCGTCCGCAATAGCGAAACAACATCCTTGGTTTTACCGCGAAACTTTATTCTCTGAACACTTCTCTCAAATGACGGGGCCGCCATCGCCGCCAAAATCCCGATTATTACTACACTGGCCATCAATTCCAGCAAGGTTATACCGCGTTTAGATAATAGTCTCTTCATTTTCACCATTCCATCCATTTGTTATCTGTTTGATTAAGCATTTTGCATAAATTGTGCCTCGGAGCCCAAAATAATGGAGGCATCGAATGAAATAGATTAGCGCCTTGGCCGATAAGAAGTTATAATGAGTGGAAGATTAGAGAAATTCAGGAACCCTATCGGCTGGATGCCTGTTTTTCATAATATGTGTAGGACATCCCCCATATTAATTGCTTATTGCCAACAAATAATTGACAATCCGCGCATTTTATGTAAATTGATTAATATAGCCTACTTACCTGCTTGGAGATAAAGACCTGAAAGGACAAACCATGAAATCCCTTTTAAACAATTTACTCGCCGCTATTTTGATTATTATTACATATAGCGGGAGCGGTTTCTCTTTTGAAGCCGACTACCTGCAATCGGAGCCGGTTATTCTCGAAAAACCTCAAATGGTCCTCTCTGATGCCGCGGGTGATTATTTAAAAGCTATGGATAAAGCACGGGTCAAAGTATGGATCTTTTTCACCGACAAAGGAATAACCGATATCAGCCAGTTTCAAAAAGCCGCCTCCGGGATTACCTTTTCGGAACACGCCTCCAAGCGCCGGTCAAAAGTCGGACTGGATCACGTAACCTTCGCCGACCTGCCGGTTTCCACGGATTATGTCGACCGCATCAGAGATTTCGGCGGGGAACTGAAACGGGTCTCACGCTGGCTCAATGCCGCCAGTTTTGAAGTTGATATCAGTTCGCTCGAGACCATAAAAAATCTTTCTTTCGTTTATAAGATATCCCCGGTCTCAACTTTTAAAAGAGCTGAGATATCCGAGAATCAGGATGATGAACAGACCGAAAATCTAAAAATATCCCCGGACAGCAATGCACCTCTCGATTACGGGCAATCATATACACAGAATCAGATGATTAACGTTCCGGCCATGCATCTCATGGGGTACAACGGTCAGGGTGTTATTGTAGCCATGCTTGACGGCGGCTATCGGAAAACTCATGCCGCCTTCACCGGGATTATGAATGAAGGAAGAATGCTGGCCGAATATGATTTTATCTTCAACGACGGCAATACTCAAAATGAAGCCGAAGATACTCCCTCCCAGCATAATCATGGCACTTCAACCTGGTCGACGCTTGGCGGCTTCGCACCCGGAACCCTTATCGGGCCGGCCTACGGAGCCTCATTTCTGCTGGCCAAAACCGAAGATATGCGAAGCGAAACCGTGGTGGAGGAAGACAACTGGGTGGCCGGAATGGAATGGGCCGACTCGCTCGGCGTCGATGTAATTTCCACCTCCCTGGGATATTCCGACTGGTACACTTATGAGGATTTCGACGGCGTGACCGCTATCACCAGCGCCGCCGCCAGCACCGCCGCTTCGCTCGGCATTATCGTCTGTAATTCCATGGGCAATTCCGGCCCGGATTCGGGAACCTTAACCCCCCCGGCCGATGCTTTCGATATTCTTGCAGTCGGCGCGGTCAGTTCGTCGGAAATTATAGCCTATTTTTCCTCGAGGGGTCCGTCCTATGACGGTCGAACCAAACCGGAAGTCTGCGCCATGGGTGTCAGCACTCGCTGCGCCGAAGGTACCAGCGATACTTATTATACTTATAAAAACGGAACTTCGCTGTCAACGCCGCTGATCGGCGGAGCCTGTGCCATCCTGCTCTCGGCCAATCCTTCATTGACCCCGCTGCAAATAAGAAAAGCGCTGATGGAGACCGCCGACAATGCTGCGGCTCCCGATAATACTTACGGCTGGGGTATTATTGACGCCCTTCAAGCCTTTAATTGGGGCGCCAATTTCACCGCCGACACCACCCTGGGCCATGAAAATCTGACGGTCAATTTTCAGGACAGTTCAAGTGTCGATGTCATTTCCCGAAAGTGGTACTTTGGCGACGGCGATTCCTCGACTGCGGTGAATCCGACACATACGTACGACGCGGTCGGACGTTACAATGTCACCCTGACCGTTGTATCATCATCCGACGGTACCCTTACCCGTGCCAAAGAAGACTTTGTCACCGTTGTCGCCGATACCCTTTCATTCGTCAGTACTGCGGCCAATCCGGGCGATACCGCCGTCATGTCGGTTAATCTGGTCAACACCCAGGCCCTCAACAGCCTTATCATTCCGGTCAATTATGATGTCAATCCGGGTTTTCGCCTGGTCCGATTTTCTTCCGGCAACCGAACCAAAAATTTCGATACCATAACGGAATTGTACCATGACACTCTCACCGGTCAGCTCGTTTTTCAGTTAAAAGCCGATACCACCCTCAAGGGCATTCAGCTCTCCCCCGGTTCGGGCGAAGTGGCCCGTCTGCTGTTTGAAATCGCCGATGACGCCGTGCCCGGCGCCATTATTGAAGTGGATACCGGCTTCATCGACAATCAGGAGATTCTGCTGTCGAATCCCTCTCTTTGCTACGGGCCGGTTGTTTATTCCGGGGAAGTCTCTGCCATTTCCGCCCTGCGCGGCGATGCCGACAATTCCGGTGCATATAATCTGATGGACATCATTTTTCTGATAAATTATCTGTATCAGGGCGGCCCGGCGCCGGTCAGTCTGTTGGCCGCCGATGCCGATTCCAGCGGCTCAATAAATTTACTTGATATTATATTTTTAATTAATTATCTCTACCGGGACGGGCCCGGGCCCGGTGAATAATTTGCAAGAAAAAAGCCCTGTCATGCGACGGGGCTTTTTATTTGCCTGAATCAAGGCATTAAATCGTAAACTTGCCATCTTTGTAAAAGACCTTGCCGTCGGCAGCAATCTCGCCGCCCTTCTTCAGGTCGCAGACCATGTCCCAGTGAATGCCGGAGCGATTGACCCCGCCGGTTTCGGGATAAGCGGCGCCGACCGCCAGGTGACAGGTTCCGCCGATCTTTTCATCGAATAGGGTGTTCCGGGTGAACTTGGCAATCTCGTAGTTGGTCCCGATAGCGAACTCGCCCAGGCGACGCGCGCCTTCATCGGTGTCAAGCATCGCCAGCAGGAACTCCTCGTTCTTCTCCGCCGTAGCCTTGATCACTTTGCCGTCTTTGAAAGTGAAGACCACACCATCGGCCTCGCGTCCGGCCATAAAGGCAGGGAAAGTATATTTTATCGTTCCGTTGACCGAATCCTCGATCGGCGTGGTAAATATTTCACCATCGGGGAAATTCTCCTTGCCGCAGCAGTTGATCCACTTGCGCCCTTTAACACCCAGCTTCAAATCGGTTCCATCGGCCTTCAAATGAATCTGCTCGGCCCGATCGAGAATTTCGATCAGCCGCTGCTGTTCCTTTTCCATGCCCTTCCAGAAAGCCACCGGGTCATCATCATAAAGATGACCCGCGCGGTAAACGAACTCCTCATAATCATGCAGCGACATCTCGGCATCCTGGGCATGAGCTTCGGTCGGATACTGCGTCCCGGCCCAGTGCAGCTCGCCGCTTGCGGCCCGCGCAAAGAACCGGTTCATATATTTTTCATTGGCCTTGCCGAATATCTGCTGGCGCTTGGGATCGATGCCGCTGAGATACTTGGTATTGGTCGTGGCCCAGATACCCAGATAAGCATCAATTTTCTCGATTTCGAATTCACGGACGGGAGAAATATATTTCAATTGATCGTCGTTTCCATTCTTGAAGAAAAGTTCGTCGAGCTCAATCAATCGGATATCCGTATATACATTGGCGCCGATCTTCAGGGCTTCATCATATACCGCTTTGACCAGCGGCACCGCGACCGGCTCCGCCTTGATCTTGAACAACTGCCCCGGCTTGATTCCAAGCGAGTAATGCACAATAACCTTTGCAAGATTCTGCACTCTAATATCCATCATGACTCCTTTTTATATTTATTAAACTGCGCCCTCGAGTTTATTACAGGCGCTAATTGTTGTTTACGTCCCTCGATGTAATTAGTTCACAGCATTGTTTCTAAATGCACTGATTATACTCTAATATTTCATTCGTCTAATAGCGAATACCATAAATAAAGAGTGTATAAGGACCTGAATGGTGCAAACGGCCCGGCCAGCTTCTCCACCTTTTCATGAGTCGGATTATTTTTAAGCTTATACATATTTTTAACGGCCCGATGCAGACCTGAATCACCTAATGGCAGACAGTCCGCATGCCCGGCGCCCCTCATCAAAATATAATTTGCCGACCAGATACCGACACCGCGAATAGCCAATAAATCATTCAGGGCCTCATTATAATCCAACTCCCCTGATTTTTCAAGCTCCAAATTTCCTTCGGCAACTGCTTTCGACAGACCCAGCAGGTATTCCGCCTTGCGGTTCGAGAACTGCATCCCCCGCAATTGACTTACAGTCGCCTTAAGAAACTTCTCGGGCTCGGGGAATAAGGAATAGTCCCGGCCATTGATGCTTATAACTCGCCCATACTTTTGGGTGACTCTCATCTTAAGTGTGTAGGCAAAGTTAAGATTCACCTGCTGTCCCATTATGGCCCACGCCGCCGATTCAAAGATACTGGGCGTCAGGATCGGTTTTAATCCACGGAACCTGTTGATGACACTTTGCATGCGCCCTGACTTTGATGCCAGTTTATAAAACGGCCCCAGATCCAGACTGGATGAAATGATATGCCGCGCCAGTTTCAGGACTTCTTTTTTATCCACAACCCCGCCTTCAGGAAAGGACCACTCGACTGTCCCGGTCGGTTTTTCGATAGGGCCGGCAGTGGTAATAGTCAGAAGCACCGGCGTTCCGGCAATATTGATCATCCGATGAAAGCGGCCCTCGGCGCAATCGGCCTCTGATTCGAAACGGCAGGCGGTGGCAAACTTCAACGACAGTTTCATGTCGAACGGCGGATTAATCTCGATTTTCGCCCTGGCCATTACAATATTATCCGGATACTATTTAAGGATTGTCAGCAACTCGGCAAGACTTTCGATTATCATGTCCGGCCGGCTGGCCTCCAGGTCGCCATCCATGCCGAATGGCGAGTGGACCGCCATAACCGGCAATGAGGCGCCGCGCGCGGCAAAGACATCATTGGCGGTGTCGCCGATTACCACCGTATCATTCGAATTTCCGGACATCTCCCTGAGCAGCTTGATAAAAACTTCCGGATTCGGCTTGACCTTCACGACATCATCGGCCCCGGCATAAAAATGAAAAATGTCCTGCCAGTTATGCTTGCGAAGGATTTTCTCAATATGAATCCGAATCTTGGTCGTTCCTATGGCCATTTTGTAGCCGCGTTTCGACAGTTCCCGAATTACATGATCGACACCATCCAGCGGCACTGCCGAAGCCACCACTGTCTCTTTCGCTTTTTCCTGGAAATGTTTCCAGAACTCGGAATATGATCCGATCGAGAAAGCGCGAAACATGTCCTCGAGGGGATAACCGATATATTTCCTGATTTCCGGCCCCGATCTCTCTTCCTCGCCGAGTAACCGAAGCCCGTAATTGGTCGCTTCAATAACTCCTTCGGATGAATCAATAAGCGTCCCGTCAAGATCAAAAATGAGGTTTTTTATGCCGTTCAAGTTCATTTATATAACCTTTGTTTCATACTGCCGAACCTTAAAGGATTCCAAGATAGGCATGCCCGAAGGCTATGTCAACGCCGTTTCTCCATACAAAACAACTAATATATGATAAGGGATTGAACAATATTTCTGCAGATCATTGCATAATATTTGAATTTTTCATTGTCCGGCAACAGGATAATCCATTTTATATGGTGCATTTTCCATTGTTTTATTATAAGATTTATACCCGTTGCTCGGACACGGCTGCAATATCAAATATCGCAATGATTTATATTTATTGAGGGACCCGCAATAAAAAGTGAAACCAATTGTGCCTTATAAATGTTAAAAATACAAGAAGATAGAGCAGTAATATGGTGCCTATCTTGCTTGACAATAGTTATAAATAAGATAGATTGCCTTATGGCATCAAATTGGAGGTCAATGGAATGAAAAGATTCTCACTTTTGATCATATCTCTGACGGCATTCATGCTCGGTCTGATCTGGGCTGTCGGTTCCGGAGAAGCTTATCAGGGAAACCGTGCCACCGCTTCGAATAACTGGATTTTTGCGGATACGGTCAAAATCAATGTCGATGATGAAACCGCCGCCGGGGGATCAGAAGTTGAGCCCGTGGATTCCCGGGAAACCCTGCTTAAGGAAATTCGGAAATTGAACAGTGTCGTTTATGATATCAAAAACCGGTATATGGAAGAAGTTGACACCAAAGATTTGATCAATGCCGGAATCGAAGGCATGCTTCAGAATCTGGATCGTTTCTCCGTTTTGATGGAAAAGCAGTCGTATGACCGGCTGATGGAAAGCACTCACGGCAAATATGAAGGCCTCGGGATGGAAATAGATTCCCGTGATGACTATATAATTGTCGTCACTCCAATGGAAGGCACCCCCGCATATAACATGGGATTGCATCCGGGCGACCAGATTCGTGCCATCGACGGCGAATCCACCTACAAAATGACCACTTCCGACGCCTCCAAACTCATGCGCGGAACGGCCGGAACAAAAGTCAATCTCACGATTATGCGCCCGGGTCTGGCCAGCCCGCTTGACTTCGACGTCGAACGAGCCGTCATCGAACTTAAATCAGTGAACTATTACGGTGTCGTCGAAGGTACCAATATCGGTTATGTCAGGCTTTCACGCTTTGCCGAAGAGACCACCAATGAATTGATTGATGCCATTTCGGACCTTAAGAAACAGAATGTGGATGGTTTGATTTTCGACCTGCGCTCCAATGGCGGCGGACTGCTCCAACAGGCGGTTCAGGTGGCCGGTCTTTTTATGCAGGACGGGCGATTGGTCGTTTATTCCAAGGGCCAGTTCCCCGGCTCCGAAAAAAGATATTATTCCGGGATGAACGGCGCCACCACCGGTCTTGACACCACCCTCTTCCCGGAAAAACCGCTGGTGATGCTGGTTGATGAAGGAACCGCTTCCGCTTCCGAAATCGTTGCCGGCGCCATCCAGGACTGGGACCGCGGTGTCATAATGGGACATCGTACTTATGGCAAAGGCCTCGTCCAGCAGCTTTTCCCGGTCGGCGACGATGATGATAATCACCTCAAGCTGACCACCGCCCGATACTATATCCCTTCGGGCCGCTGTATTCAGAAACCGGAAGTCGAAAAGAAGGGTGATATGCATGCCGGTCTGGACGACATGGAACCGGAAGTCGATACGGTCGTTACCGATACTGTAAAATTGTCCGATAAAGAAGTTTTTTACACCAACGCCGGACGAACCGTCTATGGCGGCGGCGGAATCCTTCCCGATCTCGAGGTCGATGAGGCCCGCCCCTATGAACCGATCGAGATTAACCTCGAAAGAAAGACGATGTTCTTTGACTTCGCTGTCAAGTACGTAGCGGAGCATCCCGATGCGACCCGTAACATTGTCGTCACCGATGATATCGTGAATGACTTCAGATCGTACATTAAAGAAAAAGATTTCGCCTATAAAACCGCTTTGGAGGTTTCGCTGGATGAGATGAAGAAAATCGTCGATGAAGAAAAAAAGGACGATCTTTTCTCCGGCGCCCTGACTGAATTCTCCGGTCTGGTAGAGAAGGAAAAAGAAGCCGACTTTACCAAATCGATTGATTATATCCGGAAGGCCATCAAGCGGGAAATCGTGTCCAAGATCGGCGGCCAGCGGGCCGTTTACGAGGACGTTATTCTCAAGACTGATCCCGGCATTCTTAAAGCGGTCGAACTGCTGAAAAACAAATCGGAGTATTCCAAGATTTTTGAAGCGGGCCGTGATTACGGACGCAAGGCCCCCGATGAAAATTAAAAATTATTAGTGATAAAAAAGCCCGCCGGATGGCGGGCTTTTTTTATTTCAAATCAAATCGCTTCAGGTACCATTGCTTGTGTATCTTGACCAGGGTCATCTCCACCGGACGGCCGCCGTCGGTACTGTCCGCCAGAATACTGAATTGCACGATGGCTTTATTTTTGGTGTAATCGAAATTCCTGTTGCCGAAAGTATAGAAGGCATCGCGGCCCTGATATATGTCCTCGAGTATTTTGGTCGAATTGTATCCCTCATCATACGCCTCGGCAATGGTCATGGAATCGATCAGCGCCGCATTGTAATCTTTGACCGCCTGCTCGAATTTGGCCAGAAAATTCTTGATAATCGGAATCTCATCGCGAGGCGGTGCCTTCTCGTCACACCCAAGCGCTATCAATAACATGGAAATTGCAATCAAAACAATCGTACGTCTTGAGATACTCATTATTAATAATCCACTATTTGAAAAATGTAAAGATTAGCTTCCGGTTTTATCTTCCCGTCTTTTTCGAATTTATCAATCAGCTTTTCCGCCACATAACTCCAGAACCAGTAGCGGGCGCTCTTGGCCGCCGGATCATTGGCATTGCCGCCCCAGATATTGTTGAAGCTGGTGCGAAGCGTTTCGATATAGGCCGGGATGCCCTGTTCCAGCACCGTCAGGGCCTCATTGCACTTGACATCATTATAAGTATAGTACAACGGCTGCCGGTCCTGCGCAAACATCGAATTGATCGGATACCTGCCGCCGGCTTTAAGCTGCGGACTGCAGGTCACGTAAGAATCGACCACACCGCTGACAAATTTCTTTCCCTGGGGATCATTATCATAAAAATAAAAAGTCTTCGTCGAATATGTCGAATCGCCGACCACCAGATACATAAAGTCGCCGATCTCGACATCGCACAATCCGAGTCTCCTGTAACCGGAAAACGGCGCGCCGTTATTGAGAAAACTCTTTCCGATTCTATCCCAGAGAGAAATGGCCGTTATGACCGGGTGCTGATGATACAGCACCGAAGCGCCGTCGAAGAGATCATTGGGATCGCCCGTCATCTTACCCTGCTGAACCATTTCTTTAATTTCGTCATCAAAGGCCGGCAGATTGGCCATAATTATGTCATACAGGTTATTGATCGCAGGCGACGCCAGTTCCTTCAAGGCGGCCGCCTTATCGGTATCGATGACCGCCACGTTCGGCTTGAAAACATTGTTTTCCTGCTTAATGTAGTTCAACCCGATCAGGTCGGTAACCGTCTGCTTGACAAAGCCGGGATCGGTATTGAATGCCGCGGCGATGTCCTTGATATTCTGACCTCTTTGAAGCTGCAGGAGAATCAGCCGGTTGAAAAGATTGTCGAAGACTTCCGATTGCTCGACAAATAAGGGGATCTGAATGCCGGTATGCACCAGATTCGCCACCGGAGCAGGAACTTCCATATTAAGCGGAATATCCGTGCTGAAGATTAACTGCCTGGGCAGAGTATTATCCAGCGTATCGACGACATCATATATTGCGACTTGCACCACGCCCTTGCCGAATCCGCCCGGTATCCTGATTGGAATATCCAGCGGAAATGTCGTATCCGGGCCAATGATGAAATTCGCCTTCGAATGCCGGCTGGTCTCCTGGGACTGGCCCGAGAAAATGACCTTTGCCTCGGCATGTATAAATTTATAGTCGAGTTCATGGCTGGTTAATACGGCAGTGATTTTTTGCGGCCCCCACTGCATTCCGGATACTTTTAAATCACTGACTTCAAATTGAGAAGCAAACAGCCCCGGCGCCAGGATGAAAAAGATCATGCAGACTGTCACATTCCTGATTACACGCATCATTAACTCATGTCCTCCTCAAAATGTTGTGCCTTGCCGGCCAGTTGACCACAGGCGGCGGCAATGTCAAGCCCGCGGCTCTTGCGAACCGTAACCGCCGGAGCCAGAGGGTACAGGTACTTCCCGAAATTATCGACCTCTTCCTCCGAAGGACGTTTATAAGGCAGATTATCTATTGGATTATATGCAAGAATATTGATTTTGCAAGGAATTCCTTTGATTAATTGCGCCAGCGTGTCGGCATCCCCGGTCGAATCATTGAAATCCTTGAATAGAATATACTCGAAAGTCACCCTCTTTTTTCGCTGGTCGGCGAAATATCGGACCGCTTTCATTAATTCGTCAAGACCGTATTTCCGCGCGATCGGCATGATTTTCCGCCGTTTATCATCATCGGCCGCATGCAATGAAATCGCCAGGTTGACCTTCAGATCCGAGTCAGCCAGCGCGTAAATCTGCGGCACAATACCGACCGTCGATATCGTAATTTTCTTGGCCGAGACCGACAGCCCCAGTTCCGAAGAAATTATTTCGACCGATTTGATGACATTCTCATAATTGAGCAGCGGCTCACCCATGCCCATAAAAACAATATTGCGGAAAGCCTCTTCGCCGTACTTCTGTCTCAAAAAAAGCAACTGCCCGATAATCTCCCCGACCGTCAGATCGCGGCCGAAGCCCATCAAGCCGGTGGCACAAAAAGAACATTTAAGCGGGCATCCCGCCTGGCTGGAAATACATACCGTCCGCTTCTGCCCGTCCGGAATAAGCACCGACTCAATCAATTTTCCGTCGGACAGCCGAAATAAGTACTTCTCCGTGCCGTCCGATGATACCGCCACATCAGCCGCATCCAGGCCCTTGAAAAAATATCTCTTGGACAGCTTTTTTCTCAATTTTACCGACAAATCGGTCATCCGCTCAAAATCGCTTTCAAGCAGATTGTAGAACCATTTAAAAAGCTGGCGACTCTTATATTCCTTCTCCCCCATCTCCATCATCATTTGTCCCAGTTCGGAGAGAGAGACGCCGAGAAGATTTGTTTTTTCCATAAATAGCAATTTAAGGCCGAAAGGCCGTTTTTCAAAATATTTCGTGACTGATTACGATCAAGATATAAAAAAATGGCAGAGAATCTGCCATTTTATAAAAAATATCGGGGCTTTTCTATTTGCCCTTTTTTTCAAGCTTCTGATTAAGTTCGTCAACCTTCTTATTAAGGCGCTCCAGTTCCGCCATGATTTTCTTCTGCGGCATGTTATCGACCGCCTTTTTGATCTTGTCGAGAACTTTGCCGGCCTCTTTCTGGATCCCTGACGTCTCCTTAACGATCTTATCCTTCATTTTGCCGGTCGATTCCTCGGCCCGATCCAGAAGTTCCATAATGGCCTGCTTGCGGTCCGACTTGGAGATATCCCCTGCCTTGATCAGCGAATCAATAATCTCCTCGGCTTTTTTCTTGGTCACATTGTAAATACCAATTGAGGCCAGGAATGTGTTTTTCAAAATCGACATAGACTTTTCACCTCCTCTATTTATTACTTCGATTAAAACATCCTTCGATTCTTTAATATCCTCCCACCGGCGCACTTCTCCGACCAGAAGCTGGCTCAGGACGGCCAGCGTTATATCCGCCTCGCTTTCGCTGTCCACTATCTGAAACGGCATTCGCGAGCGAATGATATGACGCAGCTCATTATGCGTAATATACTCTTTTCGCTCGGTATCATAGAGGCGCCGGTTCTTATATCGCTTGATTATTCTCATAACAGTTATACGCTTCAGATACTAATAATATAGTGCGCCGCACAATAAAGTCAACAAAAAAAATTATTTTTAATGCTTGGCGGTCGACATCAGGATAATATTGATAATTTCGAGCAGTCTTTCGCAGGAGAACGGCTTCTTTATAAACATATCGCCGCCGACCTTGAACGAGCGCCCCTGGTCGTCGGAACGGTCCTTGCCGGTCAGAAAAACGACCGGGATATCGGCTGTCGGCGGATCACTTTTTAATTGATTGCAGATGCTGTAGCCGTCCGCGTCGGGCATCATTATGTCAAGAAGAATAACATCAGGCTTCTTTTCGCGGGCCTTCCTCAGGCCGTCCGTAGCCGTATTACCGACAATAACCTCATGACCGGCATTGGTCAAAAAAGCCTCGATTATCTCGGTAACCTGAGGTTCATCATCGATAACTAATATTCTTGACGTTTTCACTTTCTCATTCAAACTCATTGACCCACCCTTTTATTACATTTCTCTTCTGTCTCTATCGGCAAAAAAGAACTTTTATTGATAAGAACTTTCAATAATTCATAAAAGAATGGCAAAATATGAGGTTTCGATGACGGCCTGACAGGCTCATTAATAGAATTCGGGATGGCGGTCGGAAAATATCTCGTTGCGCGGTGTAATTTGTTTATTATCAGCCAGTTGAGGATCGATCTCCATCTCCAACCAGCCGACCTCATTCTCTTCAAGCCCGCCCAAAATACGGCCGTCGGGTGCAATAATACGTGATTTTCCGATAAATGTCAGTGATTGGCCGGTTCGATTCTCTGTGCCGATCCGGTTGCAGGTTATGGTAAAGACGTTATTTTCCAGCGCCCTGGTAATCATGGCGTCGGGGCAGTGCGGCAGGACCAGGTTGGACGGATGGCAGATTATTTGGGCTCCGTCAAGCGCCAGCCGGCGGGCCGCTTCGGGAAAACGCCAGTCGAAACAAATCATCAGGCCGATTTTCGATCCTTTATATTCAAACACTGAAAAACCTTCCCGGCCCGGCTCAAAAATCTCTTTTTCAGTGTTGAACAGATGGATTTTTCGGTATTTATGATAGCGCCCATAAGGAAAAACGGCTATCGCCGAATTAAATAACCGCCCCTTATCGACTTCCGGAAATCCGTAGACAACCAGCGCCTTCCTGTCGGCGGCTAGTTTTTTCATTTTCTCATAAGTGAAACCTTCGCCGGCCGGGTCGGCCAGAGACAAAGCTTCCTCGACACTGATAAATTGATAGCCGGTGGCAAACAGTTCAGGCAGAACAAGAAGATCAAAATCCCGATCCTCCGAGGCCGCCAGCATCGAATCAATGTTTCTTTCTATTTCGCCGAATGCCGGAGAGTTCTGAAATAATGCAACTTTCACCAAATACTCCCATATACAGGTCATTATATATTATGAAAACAACAATTTAATTGCAACCGCTAAGGTATAAATCTATATTGGATGGAATGACTGAAGAAAAAGCCAAAGAACGGAATATCATCACCAATCGTAAAGCTTTTCGCGATTATGAGATAATCGAAAAACGCGAGGCCGGAATTGAGTTGATGGGCAGTGAAGTGAAATCGCTTCGCGCCGGCAAAGTAAATCTGTCCGACAGCTATGCCGTGGTCGAAGGCGGCGAAGTGATTCTCTACCATTTGCATATTTCACCCTATGAATTTGCGGGCCAGGAAGGTCATGATCCGATGCGGCCCAGAAGGCTTCTCCTTCATAAAAAAGAAATCAGGCGCCTTCTGGGGGCCGTCAACGAAAAGGGCTTCACGCTGGTACCGCTGCGCATTTACTTTAAGGGGCCGCGTGTAAAAATCGAACTCGCCACCGCCCGGGGGCGTAAAAAATATGACAAACGCGACCAAATAGCCAAACGTGAGGCCGACCGGGCCATTGAAAGGGCACATCGCAGAAAATTATAAAGAGATATTCATGAGAAGATTTTTACTCCTGACAATTTTAATACCTTTATTGTCAATCGCTGTCCCGCAGGCTTCGGATATCACCGTCCAGCTATCCGGCGGCCTGGAAAAAATAGAATCTTTCGAGGAATTCAATCTCGATTATTTTTCGATTTCTCAATTATCGGAGATTCTCGGTGAGAGAATTAACTGGGATATTGTCGGTATTTCGGCCGTTTTGGAAACTGAGGGACATCGCGTCGTCTTTTTCATAAATTCGCCGTATATCAGAATCGACGACTCGGTCAAAAATCTCACTTATCCGGTCCAAACGCGCCAGGGCGCATTGTTCGTGCCGGCCGGAATATTTCTTCCCATGTTCGATGTCATCCGTCCCGAGTTAATCACCTGGGATGTAGAATCCCGCCGCATAAGAATCGATTCGGACTGGTATAGCATAACCGATCTGGCGTTGTCGCCCAAAGCCAATGGTTTGCTTATTGAGATTTTTGTCACCGAGCCGAGAGGTTATGAAATTTATATCTCCGAAGGCAACTGGCTCAACGTGACCGTGCCGGGCGGGACCGTCAACCAGCGACAGGTTCTCAGCCGTCGCAATAATAAATACCTGAGAGATATCAGCGTCTCCCAATTCGAGGAAGCCGCCCAGATTTCACTGCGGCTCCGGCAGCCGATCGGCAAGTACACCCATCGCTTTCAATCCAATCCCCCCCGTATCCAGATATCGATGATCGATACCATGGCGGCTCCGATCGTGCAAAACAAAGTTGACAACGTCGGACCCGACGAGAAAATCGATAAAATCATAATCGATGCCGGTCATGGCGGCACCGACTTCGGCGCCATCGGCCTCAAAAAAACACAGGAAAAAGAAATTGTCCTTGATATTGCCAAACGTCTGGCCAAAATTATCCGGAAAGAAAAACTCTTTGAAGTTGTCATGACCCGCGAAAACGATAATTATGTCCCCCTTGAGGACCGCACCCGCATCGCCAATAATGGCGGCGGCGATGTTTATATATCCGTTCACGCCAATGCCTCCCCCAATCGCTCCGCCCAAGGCTTCCAGGTTTTTTTCCTCGCCCCGGCCAAAAATGATGCCGGCCGCGCCGCCGCCCAGCTCGAAAACGCATCATTCCTGGCCGAAATGTCGAACAATTCCGGGCAGTCGGGCGATAATCTGAGCATCATTCTCAGCGATATGATCCAGACCGAATTTCAGGTTGAGTCGGCCGATTTAGCGGCGATGGTGGACAAGGAATTCCGGTCAAAATTATCGGATTTTACAAAGGCCCGGGGTATCGACCAGGCAGGATTCATCGTCCTCAACGGCGTTTACATGCCGTCTATTCTGGTCGAGGCCGCATTTTTGACAAATCAAAATGATGAGAAATTGCTGAAAAGCAAAAATTATAGACAGGAAGTCGCCGAGGCTATTTATGCCGGGCTTAAAAGATTTAAGGCCAAATACGAGAAGAAATAATGACACATGAAGAATTACAAAATAAACCGATCGGGGTGTTTGATTCCGGAGTCGGCGGCTTGACGGTGGTCGCCGAGATTTTCAAACTGCTCCCGGGGGAAAATATCGTCTATTTCGGAGACGTCGGCCGTTCACCTTACGGCGGGCGCTCCAAAGAAACAATTATCAATTTTGCACGCCAGGATGTCCGGTTTCTCATGGAACATCAGGTCAAGATTTTAATCGTTGCCTGTAACTCGGTCTCGGCCGTAGCGCTGGATACGCTTCAGGAAGAATTCGATATCGATATCCTGGGAGTGATCGAACCGGGGGCCGAGGCCGCCATGAATCAATCCAAAAACAACCGGATCGGCATTATCGGAACCAAGGCAACCATCGGGTCAGACAGTTACGCCCGCGCCATACAACGCCGGCGACAGGAAACCAAGGTCTTTTCGCTGGCCTGCCCTTTGTTCGTGCCGCTCGCGGAAGAAGGATATATCGAAAAAGAGGCGACGCATCTGATTGCGCACGACTACCTCAAAACTCTCCTCGACCTCGACATCGATACTCTCATTCTCGGCTGCACGCATTACCCGCTCCTCAAGACGGTAATCGGAAAAGTGATGGGTGAAAATGTCAGGCTGATAGATTCCGCCGAAGAAACCGCCCGCGAACTGGCCGCCGTACTGTCGGTCAGGAACCTGCTTCGTCCATCGGGCCGGGAGGCGATGCATAAATTCTATGTCTCCGATGTGCCCGACAAATTTTCGCAGATTGCCGAGCGTTTTCTGGGGCGTCATATTAACAATATCACCAGAGTGGATATTACAAGGTATTGATATGGATCTGATCAAAGCCAAAATCGAACAAGCGATTGATATTCTTAATGAACTGGATATCGATCTCTGGCTCATTTTCTGCCGCGAATCAAGCATGATGGCCGACCCCGCCCTCGATCTGGTCGTGGGACATAAGGTCGTCTGGCAGTCCGCTTTCTTTATTTCCAGAACGGGCGATACTCTGGCGCTGGTCGGAAATTTCGATGCCGCCGACTTCGAAAAATCGCGCCGATTCGGGACGGTGCAACCTTATGTCGAAGATTGCGGCAAAGAAATCAAACGCGTCGTCAAAAAATTCAATCCGGGAAAACTGGCTCTCAATTATTCCGTTAATGACATCGCCGCCGACGGCCTTTCACATGGCATGTACCTTCTGTTGCTCGAATATCTGAAAGGCACGCCATATCCGGAGAGGATCGTGTCATCGGAGCCGATTATCTACCTGCTTCGGGGACGAAAAATTCCGCAGGAAATCAGCCTGATTTCAGCCGCCGCCTTTATGGCGACCGATTGCTGGCGCGAATCGATTGGGCAAATCAAAACCGGCCTGACCGAAATGGAAATCGCCGGAATCATCGACGCCAACATCCGCAAGCTGGGCGGTGTTAATTCCTTCGATACCATTGTCAATGCCGGAGCCAAAACCAGCCCCGGGCATGGGCATCCCACCGAAGCGGTCCTGGAGCCGGGCGATCTGCTCCACATCGATTTCGGGGCCAGAGTGGAAGGCTTTTGCTCCGATATCCAGAGGCTCGCCTATTTCAAACGGGCCAATGAATCAAGGGCCCCGGCTGTGCTGACCAAAGCCTTCAACAAGATTAGAAGCATTATTGATGAAACATCAAAACTTTACAAACCGGGCGTGAAGGGATTTACCATCGATGCCGCCGCCCGCAAAATGCTGACCGATGACGGTTACCCGGAATACCAGCATGCCCTCGGCCATCAAATCGGCCGCTCGGTGCATGACGGCGCCGCCATCGTCGGTCCCAAATGGAAACGCTACGGAGTTACCCCGAAAATTCCGCTTGAAGAAAATAACGCCTTTACCGTCGAACTGGGCATCGAACTGGAAGGTATCGGATATGTGGGGCTTGAAGAGGACCTGGCCGTTACGCAGAATGGAGGCAAATTCCTATGTCCAAGACAAACCGAATTAATTGTCATATAAAATTATCAGTCGCTGTCATTCTTATTCTTGCACTATCTGTCGGCTGCGGAGCGCCGCCGCAAAAAATTACCAAACTGATACCGACCGAATGTACTCCGATGAATCTGACCGTCCAGCCGAATGATCGGCAGCTATATCTCAAGTGGAACACCGACTGCCCCGACAGCATTCTCCTGTCCGGCTACTATATCTATATCTCCGACAAACCGCTTTATGAAAAATACGGGCAGGGCAAACCGCCCCGCTCTCCGAAGCCGTTCAATGACGCGGTCTATCCCGGTGATACCGATCCGGAAGATAAATTCGAGACAATCACAATCGATAATCTGGATAATGGCGTCGAGTACTATGTCTCGGTCAGAACTGTCCTGGCCGACCAGTCGGTATCGATGTCATCCAATGAAGTCGGCATCATTTGCCGCCCGGAAGGCGAATTCATCCTTGCCTTCAGGTACAGCGATTTGAATGACGGCTTTTCCTTTGCATTGGGGACGGCCATTCGAGCCGACGGTGAAGAGAATGATCTTTATTTCTACAGTAAGGACGGTGTCGATTATATCGCCTCGCCGCATCGCCTGAACGGCTTCTTAAGAAAATCCGACTTTTATTCACTGGGAAAAACAAAGGACATCTATCAGTACCCGGAATTTACGCTGGATATCCCCCCGGTCGACCGGATGCCTGTCCGCGAAGGGGAATCGTACCTTGTTAAGACCGCCGAAGGCAATTTCGCCAAAATGAGAATAGAAGGCATTGCCGGAGAAGGTAAAAGCCGGGCCATGAAGATTCGGTACATCTATCAAACGATCCCGGGTCTGATGCGTTTCTAAATTAAATTTGACTCGTTTGTAAAAAATTCGGAGGATTGCATATCCATACCGACAACAAAGAAAGCAAGTCTATCCTGTGGCTTATTATCGCCGCGGGAGCCGTCGCCCGAATTATTACGGCGTTGATTTCCGACAATATTAATCATCCCGACGAAATCTTCCAGGTGCTCGAGCAGGCACACCGTGTTGTCTTCGGCTATGGTATTATCCCCTGGGAATACCGCCTCGCCGCCCGCTCCTGGCTTGTCCCCGGTATTATGACCATTTTTCTTTATCCCTTCAAAATCCTGGGTCTCGATAATCCTGCCATCTATATTCCCGGCATTAAAATTATCATGTCCCTGATTTCCCTCTCGGTAATACTCTCCGCTTATTATATCGGGAAAAAACTTGCCTCTCACCGCGCCGGACTTTGGGCCGCCTTTTTCTGCGCCGTCTGGTACGAAGTAATTTATTTTTCCATCAGGCCGCTGAGCGAAGTCTGGGCGGCGACTTTCTTCATGGCCGCCATTGCTCTTTCGTTGAATGCGGCTTCCCGCCGTGTCCTGATCATGGCCGGTTTTCTGGCCGCCGTGCGTCTCAATTACATCCCCGCCGCAGCCGCCTTGATCGTTATGATTTCGATCAAAATGGATCCGGCGGGCAGAAAAAACTATCTGGCCGGTGTCGCGGCCGGCATAATTTTCGTCGGACTCTTCGAAACCATTACCCTGGGCGCGCCGTTTATCTCTTACATAAATTTTTACCACTATGATAAGTCATTCTTCATGACCGGTTCGGTCGGCTCGGCTTTCAGCATCGAATATTTTATGTATCTGGCCTATGCTTCGCTTTTTCTGTACTGGCTGATTATTGCCGGAGGATTTGCCACATGGAAAGAGAACCGCTTATTGATGGTCATCGTTGTGGTACTGCTGATTTCGCATATTCTTATCCCGGCCAAAGAACATCAGATCGACTACCGCCACATTTATGTCATAATCCCCGTTTTGATGGTCGTCGCAGGTGTGATCACCGATAAAATCATCACAGGATTAAAATATTTCCGCCCGCTTTATGCTCTGTTTGCAATTTCGTTCCTGGCACTGTCGTCCGCCGGTTCCATGGCCGCCCTGCCGTTTCAGAACAAAATCTACCATGACAAAACATTCGCGGTGTATGACCAGAATATCTTTCAAAAGAACGGGCGGCTCCGGGCATATCTTTACTTGCACGATATGGGCAATGTCCACAGCGTATATGATAACGCCGGCGAATGGTTTTACGGCGGGGGGTATTATTACCTGCACCGGAATGTGCCGTTGTATTTGAAAAATACACCGCCGCCGACCCCCAAATATGTCAGCCACATGCTCTCGCGAAACAAGCTGGTCATTTCAAGCGGCATCAGGCTTTATAAATCATTCGGCGATTTCCACCTGCATATCCGAACCGATACGAATTATATATATCCGATTGATTCCGGCTACAATTATTACATTCCGCAACCGGGAATCGATGACACCCTCGATTCGGAACTGGAAATCAAATAGATGATGATGATAAGATACTGACAGTGAAAATTCGGTAAATTATTATACAAGGACTTGTAAAAAACAGGGAATTTGCGTAAATTTAAGTAATTACACCTCACCGGGCACCCTTTTATACCATGCCACAGGGAGTTTTATTATGATATCAATGAAATCGATCTTTGCACTCTTATTTTTATTGTTTGCCAATTCAATCTGCCTGGCTTTTTATACCGGCGAAGATGCCTCCTCGACATCTTATCAGCCGAACAGCCTCATTGTCAAGTTCAAAGACAGCCGCGTTCCGCGGATAAATCCCGGAAAACAGGGGACGGCCGCCGTCGGTTTGAAATCAGCCCAGGCCCTGAATGCACAATATAACGTCACCGGGATATCGCCGCTCGTGGGAAAAAGCTCAGCCGCGGCTTCAACTCAAAAATTCGGCTCGGTTTATCTTTTGACTGTCGCCGATGGCGCCGATATTACAGGGCTGCGAGATGCCTATGCCCGGCTTCCCGAAGTCGAGTATGCCGAGATCAACCAGATCGTTGAGTTCCATGAGCAGCCCAATGATTCATTGTATCAATTTCAGTGGAGCCTGAATAACACCGGCCAACCGCATTACCATGTCGTTAGAAATTACGGCAGTTACAATGATGAATTGGTGCTCATAAATGGCGTGCCCGATGCCGATATCGACGCCGGAGAAGTTTTCGACAATCCTCCGGACAGAACCGTCACGGTTGTGGTCGCCATTATCGATACCGGCGTTGATATGGTTCACCACGATTTGATCGATCATATCTGGATCAACCCGGGAGAAATTCCCGACAATGGGTTTGATGATGACCACAATGGCTATATTGATGATGTCAACGGCTGGGATTTTGCCGCCTCGATGGATCCTCTCGATCCCGGCGATAATGACCCTACCGACAATTTCGGCCACGGTACTCACTGCTCCGGTATTATTGCAGGGGTTGCCAACAATATTATCGGCATGGCCGGTGTCGCCGAAGACTGCCGGATAATGGGCCTGAAATTCGATCCGCTTCCCCTTGTCTCGAGAATCGCCGCCGCCATCATTTACGCCGCCGATAACGGCGCCGAGGTAATCAACATGAGTTTCGGCTTCAATTACAGAAGCGATTTGATAGAGGATGCCATCGAATATGCCCGCGACAAGGGTGTCATCATGTGCGCGTCGTCCGGTAATGAAGGCACTTACAGCCTGGTTTACCCGGCCGGCTATGCCGCCACCATCACTGTCGGGGCTTCCAACGATTCCGATCAGGTTGCCACTTTCTCGACCTACGGTAGCCATCTCGACCTGGTCGCTCCGGGGCTGTCTATTTTGTCGCTCCGGGCCGGAAAGACCGACATGTACGCCACCGGCTACCCGTATGAACCCAAGGTGCATATTGTTGATTCCCTGTACTATATGGCAAGCGGGACCAGTATGTCCTGCCCTCATGTTGTCGGTACCGCCGCTGTTTTACGGGCGGTATCGCCCGGCATTACCGCCGACCGGGTTAAACAGATATTGCAGCAGACGGCCGATGATATCGTCGATCCGTACGGTGTCGGCTGGAACCTTCCCGGTTTCGACCAGTACAGCGGCTACGGGCGCTTAAACCTATACCATGCCATGCAGGCGCTTCCCAAAATCAGGGCGAAAATCAGTTCCCCACGCTACAATGAAATCGTGTCGGGCAATGTGGAAATTCGCGGTATTGCCGACGGCGCCGACTTCACCGGATACACCCTCGAGATCGGGTCGGGCGACAATCCCGACACCTGGACCGAAATATACAGCGCGACCGATTCGGTCACCGATGGAACGCTGGTCTTCCTGAATACCATCGGCCTGAGCGGCCGCCAGACTCTTCGCCTTACTGTCGGCGGTGAGAATATTTCATACGTTTCATTTTTTGTCGCCAATGACACGCAGGCGATGCTTACTTCGCCGACCGACGGCCAGACCGTCGCCAATTTTGTCGCGATCAAAGGCAGTGCCGCCGCACCCGCTTTCAGTCATGCCGTTCTGGAGTATAAACCGGATACTTCGGCGAACGCCTGGACCCTGATCGACACCTTTACCGTGCCGGTCTTTGATGATGTCCTCGGCGGCTGGTTCCTTGAAAGCGTCCCCACGGGAAATTATGATCTCAGGCTGTCGGTGTACTCTTACGGCATCCTGCTGGTCGCCGACACCGTTTCAGTCATGGTGCAGTCGATCTTCGAAACCGACCGGGCCTGGAAAGCCGACCTCGTGGCTTATCCGACGATCGTTCCCACCTATTGCGATTTCGATAACGACGGCGCCAACGAAATCCTGACCGGTACTTCCTCCGAAATCATGGTTTTCAATCTTGATGGTACCCTCAAAACCGAAGGGATGCCCGATTTCCCGCGGAATAATTACATGATACCGATCGCCATCGGTAATCTTGATGATGACGGTGTCGATGATATTGTCGCGGTCGGCTATGATCCGCCCAAGGTGTACTGCTATCGCTCCACCGAGGGAAACACCGAAAATTATCTCGGCATCTTTCCGCCGGTCGGCAATTTTTACCGCACCGAACATGAATTTCCCAAAGTGATGCTTAAGGACATCGATAACGACGGCCGCGATGAAATTCATGTTTTTGTCTATAATGGTTATCTTTCGGAGACGTTTCTCTTCGAGTCAAATGGAGATTTTATCAGAAAATTCGATTATTTCTCCGAATCACTGCCTCTCGATCTCGACGGCGACAGGACAGATGAGTTTTATGCCGCCAGCCGCTCGTTTGGCATGATCTGGCAGATAGACTATGCCACCGGCACGGTAACCGACAGCCTGCTGATAGAGATGAACGGAAGCAGTTTCAATTGCGCCGGGATGTCGGGTTACGATATCGATAATGACGATCAATATGAACTTATCGTATATGGTTATTATCAGGACTTTGGCTACTGGATTTATGCATTCGACGGCGGTTTGAATTTGATCGACGGCTGGCCGCATAATATGGGTGTCGATGCTTACGAGGTTCCGACCGATCCCATCTTTGCTGATATCGACGACGATTCGGAACCGGAGTACATGACGACCTTCTTCGACATAAGCAACAGTTATATCCTCGTCTGGAATCTGGATGGTTCCTCGTATCTGTCGTCGAGCCCGAACGGCTCCTTCGTCTCGACACCGGAACCAAGCGTCCTTAATATGCTTCTTCTGGCCGATATGAACGGCGACGGCAGTCCCGATATAGTCGCCTGTGCCAATAATGACCTTTTCAACACTTATGAGCCGCAGCGAATATATGCCTGGGACAATCAGGGCCGGCAGTTGGATGGTTTCCCGCTTATTATATCGATCGGAACCTTCACCAGCGACCGCTTCACGCCCGCAACCGGAGATATCGATGGCGACGGCAATGTCGATTTGACTATCGCCACGCCGGACAGTGTCCAGATATTCGTCAACTTTCCCGGCGCCACTTATGATGTCTGCAGCAATCCGGTCCCCTTCTGGAGATACAACCGCAAAATGAACAACTGTGCGCCGCTCCCATCAGACTGCAATTCCACCGACGTGACCGACAATGAGAATCAATTGCTTCCCGAATCTTTCAGCCTCCTCCAGAATTATCCCAATCCGTTCAATCCGTCCACCACTATTGAATATTCACTGCCGCACAGAACCCATGTTGTTATTTCTGTCTATAATCTTCTGGGGCAAAACATTAAGACATTGATTGACGAAACCATGCCGGCCGGTAAATATTCGGTCATTTGGGACGGGCGCGACCGGGCCGGCCGACAGGCGGCCTCAGGCATCTATTTCTATCGCATTAAAGCGGGCGAATTTGATCAATCCAGAAAAATGCTCTTGCTCAAATAAGCAATATCCCGGCGGGTCGGAATCATTAAAATTCCGGCCCTCTGATTTCAATCGAAATATCGATATTTCCCGCCAGAAAATCCGGCCTTGACAGCAGGAATGGATTGAATATATTAAGTTAGTTGGCCGGTTAGACGAATGCATCTCTGCTGTTTGCTATTACATCTGGTCTTCCTGCTGATACAGAGACTCTTTTCTTTACTTCGACCATTAGTTTTTGAAAAATAAATATACAAGATAGCTCTCAAACCACCTCAAGTAAGGAGAGACAAAATGGGCGGGAGAAACCACTTGTCAAGGCGAATTCCCCATGTCGCCGCTATCACCGCAATTGCCCTGCTGTTTCTGGTACTCAATACCGTCTTTTCCGCGGTCGGAGAGAATGGCAAGGAATCATCGGCTGAACCGATCTGGATTTTTGATTCCGATCTTGATGTCAGGCTTGTCGCCACGGCCGATCTTAACGGCGATGGAACCGCCGACGTGATCGCTGCCGAATATAATAATACTTACTACGGCAATATTTCCTATGTCCATGCCGTTGACGGCAAAACCGGCATTGAAATATGGAATTATCCGGTCGATGACGGCATTCGCTCCATGACCATCGGCGATCTGACCAATGACGGCGTCATGGATGTCATTGCGGGCGCCTCTTATGACGGCGCCAACACACCCGACGGGAGGGTTCATGCCATTAACGGTCTGGATGGCTCGCGCTTATGGGTATTTTATAACGGCACCACCAATAATGCCATTACTACCGGTCATTTCGATGGTGACGAATTCCTTGATGTCGCGGTCGGCTGTTTTGATGACCATATCTATGCCATCAGCGGGCGCAACGGGGCGCAGATCTGGGCAAGGAATATCGGCAGCCTCTGGATCAATGCGGTCGCCGCGGGCGATGTCGACAACGACGGCATCGATGATATCGCCTTTGCGCATGAATATCTGGCCGGATTCGATAACTATATCGGAGTGCTGGACGGCAATGACGGCTCCGATATCTGGGCCCTAACCGTGCCATACCTCGGTATGGATGTCATTATGGATGATATCGACAACGACGGTACTCTCGAGGCCGTTTTCGGTGTCATTTATTCCGATGATCACGGTGAGATTTTTGTCCGGACCGCCCTTGACGGTACCGTCGAATGGACCTTCAATCTGGGGAGTGTCAACCATTCCAACGGCGAAATCATTATCCGATCCTTTAATCTGGATGAAGACAGCGATCTTGATCTGATTGTCGGTACCTATCTGGGGGATCACCGCATTTATGCCTTCGACGGTGAATCCGACGCCACCATGTGGATTTCCGATCCGCTTGACGGCAACGTCAAGGACATTTCATTCGGTGACGTTACCGGGGAAAAAGACATCGATGTGGTCGCGGCAACCTCAGACCGGGTCGAAGTCGTCGACGGCACCAATGGAGCCAAATTATGGTATTATGCCGTCAATGGCAATATGAGCGGGGTCAGCTGCGCCGATTTCGATGAAGATGAAATAATGGATGTTGCCGCCGGCGGCGGCGCCGACCATGTCGGAACCGATCCCGGAAAAACCGTCTGGGCCCTGCGCACGGTGCAATCACCTCTTCTGTGGGAATATGCTTTCGGAGAATACGGCAACGGCATCGCCGTGGCTGACCTGAACGGCGATGGGTTTGACGATCCGGTCGCGGTCTGCTCAGTCGATGATCAGGCCATCGCCGTCAATGGATTGACCGGTCTGGAACTATGGCGATGGACCGGCACCCAGAATCTTTATTCGGTGACAACCGGCGATTATGACCATGATGGTACTGCCGATGCCGCGGTCGGCGGTTATGATGAGACAGTAACTGCAATTTACGGCAAAACCGGTACGGCTATGTGGCAGTTCACCACGCCCACCGCGCAAATTTACCGCAAGTGTCTGGCCTCGGCCGACTTGAACGGCGACGGGGCGGATGAGGTCATTGCCGGCAGTGACGACGCACGAGTCTATGCCATCCAGACCGATACCAAAAGTGAGTTCTGGTCGGTGGGTGTCGGCGCCGCTGTCAATGACATCGAGCTGGGCCAGGCCAATACCGGCCCATTGGATGTTTATGTCGCCGTTGGTGGCGGAACCTACGGCAAGAAAGTCGTCTGTATCGATGGTTCCAACGGCGCTATTTTATGGGAAGCTCCTTGCCCCGATGCCGTCGAACATATCGCCGTCGGCGATGTCAATGATGACGGCGTTCCTGATGTTGCTGCCGCGATCACGCCATATTCCAAGCAGGTCGTCATGATCGACGGCGCCACCCAGACAACGATCTGGGCCCAGCCGGTTGATATCGCCTCGAACGTTCAGAGCATTGACTGCGGCGATCTCGATGGAGACAAAAATCCCGATGTGGTCGTTCCCGGCGGTTCCACCGACCGCAAGGTTCACGCCTTGAGCGCGGTGGACGGCCATGAACTATGGAGTTTCGAAACGGGCGGCGAGGTGAATTGTGTGATGGTGTATGATGTCGATCTCGACGAACAGAATGATGTTATTGCCGGCTCCGATGATCAAAATATATATGTTCTCAATGGCCTCACCGGCGCCTTAATGTGGAGCTACAGTTGTGCGGATGATGTCATGGATATCGATGTGGGCGACATCAGCGGCGATGGTCTGCCCAATATGACCTGCGTCACCTTTGGATCCAGCGGCGTTATATATGCCTTTAAATCTCTGGCGACCGCTCCGACATTCTTATGCGGCGATGCCAACGGCAGCGATGATATCAACATTCTTGATATCACCTTTCTCATCAATTACATCTATCGTGTAGGCGCCGCCCCCTGATCCGCTGGAATCAGCCGACGCCGACGGCTCCGGTGCCATCAACCTGCTCGACATAACCTACCTGATCAACTACATCTACAAAGGGGGGCCGGAACCGATCTGCTGACCTGTTTTCGATAAGAAATCAAAAGGACAGCCTCATGGCTGTCCTTTTTTATGGCCTGAGATTTACGCAAGAATTGGCTTCAAGACCATCCGAATTCGTGAATATCTACGAAGCCGGCTGATCCATCATCTTGCGAGATTTAATAACCCAATGAAATAGAATACCTTAAGAGCACCGTTCGGAGCCCGATGGAGTCTGGCACGGGATTTGATACTTAAATGGCAAACAACCGGAAGTCCGTTATTATTACGGATTTGCAGGAATAATCCTGCGACCGCGCAAGGCAATAGGTAGAACGTTTTCAATTCCAATTACCCGCCGAAACGTTCTATCAGGCGAAGGGAGCTCTGATGGGAAGAGTAGCGATAACGCTTCTGTGTTTTATGGCGATGTGTCTGCTGTTTCCGGCTATTAGCGCCATGGAAGACATCCATGACAATACCGGGACCCCGCAAGTGGATGACTCTTTGTCCGACCAGCCCGATGTTGCCAAAATTACAGAGGAATCCGAGATCCGCGGCCTGTGTCCCTCGATTCTCGAAATGCCGCTGATGCTTGGGAAACCTGCCCCCTGCATGGCTACATACCCGCTGTTTTGATTTATAAATAAAAATTGGCAGTATTAGAGAAATCGACCGCTACTTTATCAGAACCATTTTTTTGGTTTCTGAAAAATCTCCGGCAATAAACCGATAAAAATAAATCCCCGAGGCTGTTTCACTGCCGCTGTTGTCGTATCCGTCCCAGCGGAGCACATGCGCCCCGGCATGCTGCGAATCAAAATGCCATTCCTGCACCGCCTGCCCGAGAATATTATAAATCACGATCGATACCGCCGAGTGCCGCGGAAGAACATATTCGATACTGGTTGACTGATTGAACGGATTCGGATAGTTCTGGGCCAGTTCATAACCCGAAGGCAGAAGATTCGGATCATTTTCGAATATCGGTGTCGCCGTACCGTCCAGCTTGATCACGTAAACGTCCGAGCCGCCGGTTGAATAGGAGTAGCTTTCGCCGACCAAAATATAGTCGGTCGCCGCCTCCTGGAAAATCATCCGCCCGTAATCGGTTTTGCTTCCTCCATAGGTACGGGTATATATGGCAGCACCGAGAGGGTTTGCCTTTATCAAATAGATGTCGCCTTTTCCGGCGCCGTATGAGTCGGTCGTCCCGGTCAGCATGATGGTTCCATCCATGGCCAGGCAGATCGAATAGACACGATCATCCATCGCCCCGCCGTATGTCTTCTCCCATGCCACATTGCCGTCGGCATCTATTTTGACCAGGTAAGCATCCGTATAGCCGGCACCGAACGATGCAGTACCGCCGGCCAGCAAAAAGCCGCCGTCACCGGTCAGTTCCACCGTGTAGCCGTTGTCCGCTTTGGCGCCGCCATATGTTTTCGCCCAGAGCGAATCACCATCGGCATCGACCCGAACCACATAAACCGAGCTGTACCCCTCGCCGAATGAACCGGTGGAGCCGATCGCAATAAACCCGCCGTCGAGGGTTTCGCGGACGGCGTTGCCCGACTCGCCTCCGGCACCGCCGTAGGCGCGCGTCCAGAGCGTGTCGCCCAGCGAATCGGTTCTTATTAAATATATGTCGGAATAGCCGTGGCCGTACGAATCGGTCGTGCCGCAGATGATAAAACCATCGTCAGAAGTGCGCCTCACCGAGCGGGCCTGGTCACTTAATATCCCTCCAAAGGACTTCGACCATACAGCATTGCCCGAGGCATCGGTGCGAATAAGATACATGTCACGATCGCCGCTTCCGAACGACCGCGTGGAACCGGCCAGGATAAAGCCGCCGTCGGCCATGTGATCGATACTGTACCCCTGATCCGATTCGACGCCGCCGTACGTTTTCGACCAAAGCACGTTGCCGGCATTGCCGAGCTTTACCAGATAGACATCATATTGACCCGCGCCGAAGGAGTAAGTGCTTCCGAGAACGGCATAGCCGTTATCGGAAGTCGGCACGCCTTCGAAACTGCCGTCATTATATATGCCGCCGTAATTGGCCGCCCAGACATAATCCTGCGCTTGTACATGAGTTGATATCGCGCCGATAAGCATCGCGGCGAGTAAGATCGCTGAGAATCGATTTCGGATCATTCTTTGACCCATGGTAAATTCCTATTTTATCTCGCAACTGTTTAATTATTGAACAGCCGCTGTCGGTTGGTGTATCGGAACATCCCCACACTACTTTAGCATCCTTCCAAAAATATTTTTCCGAATCTTTCTTTAAGTGCCCTTCTATCAGTAAAATACCGACGCCCGGCGGACCGAGTGAGCGGAAGCAATGCCGGAGAATGGCGAGGGCAGGCTGACATATCTTATAATCGTTTGTCTTGCATGCAGATACTATTCTGCCATATGGGGCGTTTCCAATACCGCTTTATTTTTGGACCGGTTATGCCACTTCCATCCACCCCATAACTTGTTGAGAAATAGCATCTTACAATAACCGCAACACCCCGGCATCATGATTGCAATCTTAAAGCGCAGAAGATTTTGAAAAAGGGAGATTTTGGAATGAAAACGACCAAATTTATTCTGATTCTTGTGACTTTGGCGCTTCTCACCGGAACGACAGTTTCGCTGCATGCCCAGGAAAGCGCCACTATTCATGCCACAGCCACCGTCATTGCGGGTATTGTCATTACCGGAGAACATGACCTTATGTTCGGAACCGTTTTACCGGGGATCGACAAAACCGTCGATAAAGGCGATGTCGGCTTTGCCGGCGAATGGCACATCAACGGCGACAACGGCGCCGAGATTACCCTTGATTTCACCCTCCCCGATTCCCTGATGCATCAGGATTCGGTTGCTTATATGCGCGTCGATTTCAATAACACCGATGCTTCTTATGATGACGGCACCGGCGGCGGACAAACCGTCCCGGTGGCGGCCATCAATCCCAACGGCCCGGAGACGCTCGTTCTCGGGCCGGCCGGCCAGATGGATGTCTGGATTGGCGGCATGGTCAGGCCGGGGCTGACACAGACCGGCGGGAATTACTCGTCTGAAGTAATTCTGACCGTCGCCTACACCGGCAATTAGATAATTCTATCGCGCAGTTGCCTCTCCTCAAGGCCGGGAGCCCTCCTCACGGGGCTCCCGGTGTTTTTGTTTGCACTTTCTGTAATAATGTGGTGTCCTGATAAGATTTTATTTGGGTAGGTCGAAATTGAGGTTCCCCCGATTTAGTGGACAGTTATATAAGCATATTCATTTTCTTTTTCAAAGTCAACTGGACTGACGTAACCAAGGGTAGA